>JBCBCD010000370.1:0-6808 GCA_038530915.1 Bacteroidota bacterium | reverse complement strand
TCGGGTTCCTGGTTTACTGTTTTCAAGGATCAATTGCCACTCTTCTTCCAAAGCTGCTACATTATGACTAGCCAACCAGTCTTGGTGATCCAATAAGATGAAGTGAGAGTACTTTTTTGGGTTGTTTTTTAAGAATTCACTGATCGTAGTATTATTCGTTGTGATTTTATCTACCTGTCCTTTGATGTCTTCAAAGTGTTCTTCTTTTAGATAATTGGGACAGCAATCTTCAGTGTAATTTCCATTAACATAGAGTTGCCAAAAGTAATTTTCCTGAATAGGCAGTTTGGTGAATACATTGCGAAAACACTCCTGTATGTAACCTATCGCTCCGCGATCGTATTTTTCCATAAACAAGTCCTGTTGAGCCCTTGGAATCCCCAACATACTCATCGTCAAGTGCCTATTCATCAACCATTCTACAAACTTGTTGAAGAATTGCTCTTCCAATTTGAAATAGTGGTTGCTTTGCTCCTCCATATTAGAGGAATTGAAAAGGGCTCTGACATTTCTGTAAAGAGACTTTTGAGTTTTCAAATATTTACTGGCCAACCAAGCAAATGAACCTGATGTACCATAGTAATAGAAAGTTTTTCTTGGACCTTTTCCATTGAAAAACTTATAATTCTGATCCCAATAACTGCTTGCAAAATTCTCTAAAGAAGGGCGCAATTGTTTCTGGTAGAAGTCTTTGATATTATCGTGTACTCCATTACCAAAAAGCTTAAACAAGTCATTCCAACTATCAGTTTGAAATGCTGCTAACTTCAATTGTAGCAAGGCATTCTGACGTGGATTCATATCTATGCAGTTGATCTGCTTGGGCGAGTCGAGTAAATAATCCAATGCATTACAGCCCGCACTGGTAATCATTACAATTTCACTATCTGAATTAAACTGCATCAATTCGCGATCGCATCTAGGGTCTTCCCAACAAGTGTTGTACACCAGATTGCTGGTATGCACCTGACTGAAAACCCAGTCTCTGAGTTTATTTATTCGCTTTGTCATAAACTAATGATTCAAATATAATAATTGACAAAGTTAGTTTTTTATTTGAGTGTTGGAAGAAGGTTTGAATCGAATTCATTCATCCCCACTTCTTTCTCTTCTCAAAAACACCAATGCCATCGCAAACTCAAATACACCAATAATGTAAAAAAGGTAATAAAACTCAAAGTCTCTTGTTTTTAAGAAGAAACCTACCACTACGAGCATGATTGCACTAACAAACAATAAGTAGGATACTTTTACCTTCATATTGGGTTGCTTTTCCATGATTTTTGGTTTTTATTTTAAAAATAGGGGCAATATTCGAGTCCTAAATACCTAGCTTATTGATTGGGATTAGATATTGAGTAGTTAAGACATCTTATTTATTTCTCTAACCCTCTAACCTCCTCAGTATGATACTTATTCAATAAAAATTGATAGGTAGCTTCCTGTGCTCTTACCAAGTCTGCACCCGGTTCTGGTACCACATATTGATTGATTTGATCAGGATCTATGATTCTCGCTTTGGTATTGTCACTCAGTTGGATATTGATAATATGTCTGAGTTCTTCATAGATGGTAGGATCTAAAATGGGTATTACCACTTCTATTCTTCTGTCTAGGTTTCTGGTCATCCAATCGGCTGAGGCGGTATACATGATTTCATTGCCATCATTGCAGAAAATATACACACGAGCATGCTCTAAAAAGCGGTCTACGATGCTGGTGATCTCAATATTTTCGCTCATACCTTCTATTCCGGGTATGCAACAACAAATGCCTCTTACAATCAGCCTGATTTTTACTCCTGCTTGACTCGCACGATAGAGGTGCTTGATCATTTTGGTGTCTTCCAGACTATTCATTTTGAGGATCATATAGGCTTCCTTACCCATTAAGGCATTTGTAATCTCATTGTTAATAAGCTCTACAAACTTGTCTCTTGTAGTGTAAGGAGAAACAAATAAGTGATTGCAATCCAATGGTTTGCTCTTGTCTTCCAGGTGCTCAAATAACATGCTTACTTCATCTGTCAACTTAGGATTGGAAGTCATTAAAGCATGATCACAATACAATTTGGCTGTTTTTTCATTGAAGTTACCGGTACCGAGGTAGGCATAGTTTTTTAATTTTTCTTCTTCTCTTCTCTGTACCAAAAGCAGCTTGGAGTGTACCTTGATTTTGGCATCACTATACATGACCTTTCCACCCGCTTTTTGCAATTCTCCTCCCCAGTAGAGGTTAGAAGCTTCATCAAAGCGAGCTTTTGCTTCTATGAAAGCCATTACCTTTTTGCCTTTTTTCAAAGCTTCTAACAAAGCAGTAACAACAGCTGATTTGGAGGCAACCCGATATAAGGTGATTTTAATGCTTTCTACTTGCGGGTCATCTGCAGCTTGAAGGATAAATTCAGGTACGTATTTGTATTGCTGATAAGGGAAGTGAAGCATCACATCTCTTTCCTGTAATAAACTTATGGTAGAAGAAGCATTTTCAAAAATAGGATGCTCTCTTGGCGGTAGCGGCTGATCTCTATATTCAGGGTTTTCACTAGGTTCCGGAAAACCAAAAAAGTCGTTGAAGTTGTGGTAGCGTGCACCCGGAACCATATCATCTTTAGAAAGTTCGAACAGTTTTTTCAGACGTAAGGTCAACTCTGCACTCATGCTGCTATCGTATAAAAAGCGAGTAGGGAGGCCAATATTTCTTTCACCCAGACTGGCTTTCAGTTTCTCTATCAAATCACCATCGTAATTGTCATCGATGTATAATTCTGCATCTCTAGAAATCTTAATAGAATAGGCGTTCAATACCTCTTCCCCAATGATGTCATTGAGGTGATAACGAAGAAGATCATCCAAAAAAGTAATATAAGTCTGACCATTGGCAGAAGGGAAGACGATGAAACGAGGACAGTCATCAGAAGGAATTTCCACTAAGGCCAGTTTGCCTGTATTTTTTAGCTGAACAACCAGGTATAAGGCTTTATTAAGTAGAAAAGGAGTGGTCTCATTTTCATCAAAAAAGATGGGAGCCTTTAGCACTGGCTTTATATTATCCTTGAAATATTGTTTGACAAATTCTTTTTGTTCTTTAGAATAGGAAAGCTCTGAGATCAGAAAGATGTTATTTTGTCTCAGCTGAGGTAAAATGCTGTCGCGGAAAGTCAAGCCAAATTCAGTCTGCTGTTTTTGTACGATTTTTCGTATTTCTTTCAGTTCTTTTTTGGGTTTGACATCTTTAACGAATTGGCTTCTGGTATCTTTTTTCAATTTCTTGAAGGATCGAAGTGAAGCTACCCTGACTCTAAAAAATTCGTCGAGATTGGAGCTGTAGATGGCCAAAAATTTTATTCTTTCATATAGTGGAACGCGATCGTCTTTCGCTTCTTGAAGTACTCTAGCGTTAAAAGACAACCAGCTGATGTCTCTCTTTACATATTTAGATGATGCCATAGTTGCATACTTGGTGAATTGCTCACCAATATACACAAAGAAATTACAAATTGAGTAGTGAAATTGAATCAGGCAGCTACTCCTTTATCCGAAAAGGGATTTTTTACCTTTTGGCCAATCCATTTTAAAATTTCTTTTTTTACAGTATCTCTTACTGATTTAAAAAATTCGTGTGTTTGATTAGGATCGCCTGTGAAGGCACTCGGATCAGGAACAGAAAAATGATAGTGTTTTTTATATTTTAAATCTTTGGGTAGCTTTTTTAAAGCTTCGTCGCATACAGTGATTAAATAATCAAACTTTGTGTTTGTGTAATCTTTGTAAGAATTGGATTGTTGATCAGAAATATCAATATTATCCTCTTGCATTGCCATCACTGTATACAGGTTAATGTCTTTTGACTCGATACCTGCGCTCTCGATCTCGAGATTTTCAGATGAATAGAACTTTAAATACGCTTCTGCCATTTGGCTCCTTGCGGAATTATGCGAGCATAGTATGATTACCTTTTCCATCGCACTGTAGATTTGGGTATAATTGGCTATTGATCTGTTATGAAGAAGCAAGATAGTTGTTTTTACCTTGCTTCCACAGAACACCAAAACCTAAAACTTGTTTACACGAAGTTAACACAAACTCATGTAAATGCAATATTATTTCATCTTTGCGGTCAAAATTTTCCGTAACAATCTGTTGGTCGACCCCTAGATTTTGAACTTAATCTGAATGCAACAGATAAACCACTTACGAAATACCAATCGTTGGAACCTCCACCCCTGGTGTAAACTGTATTTAACTCCGCTGCTGAATTGGGATCTATAGATGGATTACTCAATTGTGCGGCAATTAAGCCTTTGCCATTCAAAATATCACTGTAATTTACAATGGCATCAGATACATCATCAAAATAATCAGTCAACAACATTCTAGCTCCGATTTCCAATCCTATCGTAATGCTATTATTGATGTAAATTTTGGCTCCAATTCCCATAGGAAAGTTAATTTGAGTCAAGTTATAAGGCTGTTCATAACCTGGAAGTCCTTGGCCTTCAGTACCTAAAGGTTGCAACTCAATCATTACATCTTCAAAAGGAGTTTTAGGATTGAAATTGTATAATCCAATACCACCAAATAAGTAAGGAACAAACTTAAATTCATCATTTACTTGAGCAGTTCCATGGAAATTGAGTTCTCCAACTAGATTAATCTCTATGACATCCGTTTCGAATTGTAGCATTCGATCTGGGTTGGAACCATTGACATCGTTTCCGGCTACAGTAGCATAATTGATGGACAAACGTGCACTTAATGCCTTTGCAACATCCATTCTGGTGAATACACCATAGGCTAGTTGTACTTCATCAAAGTAAATACCAAATTCTTGACGTGATAAATCTCCACTGTAAACAGAATAACCTCCAAATAAGCCAAATTCCAGACGTTGTGCATTTGCAGTGTAAGTAATTGCCATTATTAGCGATAAAAACAATAGTCTTTTCATGTTTCAGTTTTTGAGTACTTCCTTTATATATAGTGTCTTTGAAATCATTTAAAAAAAATCAAGTCAATGCTTTAATTTGAGGGTGAGATTATGAAAAAATGTAATTAACAATAAAATCATCAACTTTTAATTCATTGGACTAAAAAACATATTAAAAGTAACGTGAAAGCATAAAACAGCAGTTGTGTTCTATTTAATGCATTAATCTTTCTTGTACTTATAAAATAATCTTCTCGTTAAATTATAAAAGTTTTTGAGGGGATGATGAATGTCGTAAAACTAACGCAAATCATGCGTATATATTGGCAGATGTTCCAAATTTACAATAATTAATGATTAATTGCCTTTCACATTACCAAATTATACCTTTTGGTGTATTTAATTGCCGGGTGATGAGCAATGAGCAATTAAAGATGAAAGATGAAAGATGAATCTAATAATTTGGTCATAATAAATAGAAGTTTCGACGGGATTCAACGTACATAGTTGGAAAAGTGTTGAATTAGACTCTAATTTGCAGAGAATTTTACAATTGTTTTTTTATGGGAATGAGAAGAACCAGGAATAAGTCTGAGGAACGTACTTCAATAAGCAGAGAACAAGTAAGGCAAGCCCTTAAGATTTTTCGTTTCATTAGACCTTATCGTTTTTCATTTGTTATGGGACTCATCTTGTTGAGTGCCTCTAGTTTGACTTTTTTAATTTTTCCGGGAGCAGCTGGTGAAATGGCGAATTCTGCTGTAGGAGAATCTAGGTTTGACATACCAGTTGAAGATTATGCCTGGATATTTATCATACTTTTAATTGCACAAGGGCTTTTTTCTTACCTTAGAACAGTCCTTTTTGCACAGGTGAGTGAAAGGGGAATGGCAGATGTCCGAAAAGCATTGTATGGCAAACTCATCACTCAGGATATCCCTTTTTTTGAATCAAAACGCTTAGGAGAGTTGACCAGCAGAATAACTACCGATGTAGAACAACTTCAAAATGCATTTTCGGTCACTCTTGCGGAATTCATACGCCAGATTATTACATTGATTGTAGGGATAGGCATCATTGTATTTTTAACCCCTAAGCTATCACTCATTATGGTGTTAACCTTTCCTGTGGTGGTAGTGATTGCCATTGTTTTTGGTAGGTACATCAGAAGAATATCAAGAAGGCGTCAGGATGAACTAGCTAAAACCAATACCATTGTTGAGGAAACTTTGCAGGCTTTCTCAGTGGTGAAATCTTTCGCCAATGAGTGGTTTGAGTTGAAGAGATATGGAAAAGCAGTAGATGAAGTAGTAGATATTTCGTTGAAATTTGCCAGATTGAGAGGGTTCTTCTTCATGTTTATCATTTCTATTTTATTTGGAGCCATCTTTTTCATTTTATGGCGTGGAGCCCTTTTAGTACAAAGTGGCCAGATCGCTGCGGGAGACCTCTTTTCTTTCATTCTTTACACAGGTATTATTGGTGGAGCAATAGCAGGATTGGGTAATCTATACACCACTTTAATGGGAGCAGTAGGTGCTACAGAAAGGGTGCAGGATATGTTGAATCGCGAATCTGAGTTGGAACCTTTAATGCTAAAGCTTGGTGCAGAAGATCGGTTTAAAGGAGACATTGCTTTTGAAAATGTACAATTTTCTTATCCTTCCAGAAAAGATGTAGAAGTACTCAAGGGGATAGATTTTGAAATATCAGCAGGCCAGAAAGTCGCTTTTGTGGGGCCGAGTGGTGCTGGAAAATCTACCATTATGCAATTGTTACTCAATTTCTACCCATTGGACGAAGGAGTCATTAAAGTAGACGATAAAGAGATAGGTGATTATGATCTTACCAGATACAGATTGAATATTGGTACTGTTCC
>JBCBCD010000369.1:0-6811 GCA_038530915.1 Bacteroidota bacterium | reverse complement strand
GTATTCACAAGCCTTTGCGCTCACTGACGGCAGATAACTTTAAACAACTTCATTGGAAAAATTACTTTTTTCTTTCTAGAAAATCTCAAAATACAATTTAGGGTTATCAGAAGGTTTTGTATTTTTTATAGTTATTTTGTTAGCAGTATTTTTGTCTGTAACAAAGACTGCTTATCAGAAATTGTTACAAAGAACAATCCATTTGCACTGCTTAACTGATCTTTATCAATCCTTAATTGATTTATTCCTTGCTCAAGTGAAAATCGTTCAAATAAGATTTCCTGACCTTTAGCATCATAAACACGTAGAAAAGCATTCCCTGTCTGTGCAGAATAAAAGTTAACTAGTGTGTGATCACTAAAAGGATTTGGACTTACTTGTAGATCTCTGATTCCGGCATCACCTATAATTCTATTGCTTAAATTTAGTCCTTTCACTTTGCTGTCTACACCATAAGCCTCGGACGTCAGAATTCTATTACTCAAACTGATGATATTATCGCTAAGCATATTGTTCCTTGGAGTAAATACAAGGCTTATTAATTCTTCTTCTTTCCTTCCTTCCAGCAAGCTACTGATCAGAATAAGTCCATTGTGTAGCTCTGACAAACTGATATCCGTATCGCTAATTAAACTTGATCGCTCCAGCTCAAATAGATCGTATTGACTAGGATCGAATGATAAAGTAGCCTGTATTGCTTCTATTTCCTTCCAACTTTCACTTCCAATCGTCACCTTAATATTGCCCTCATTAGTTAGCTTTTGTTCGTAGAACATTGTTAAATCGTTGGCACTTCTAGGTTCTGCTACTAAGCCGGCATATTGGTTGCTGTTATTGACATCACCCACTTTAACCGCTGTAAAGTTGTAGTAATCCAAGCCATCAGGTTCGAAATTATTTAAACCTATCCATTCTGGTATTGCCGTAAGCCATTGATCTGAGTTGTTAGAAAACTTGTGGTTAGAGGTAATAAAACGCCAATTGTTGTCCATCTCACTAACATCTGTAATATTAAGGATGAACTTCCTCAATAAAATCATATCTATAGAAGAGATTGTACCTGAACGGTTGATATCTGCAGCTATGTATTGATAAGGTGAAGTTAATTGTTCCTCACCTAGTATATGTTTTCTCATCAACAATAAATCGAAAGTAGAAACTCCATCCAATGGATTTACATCTAATTTAGGTGTAACGGTATAATCATAGCCCAACTGAATATTTTGGAAGCTATAAAAACCTTGATCATCTGAATTGCTACTTACTGGATTGTTGCCACTCAGTTGTACTTCTACATTTTGTACAGGTAAGCCTTCAGCTGTTTCAATAAAACCACTAATACGATTAAGGGAAAAAAGCGTATCACACAAAGAGAATCTATTATCCTGTACATTAATAAAAGTTGTACAGAAGTCGTAGTTAGGCCCACCAAGTGTTCCGTCAGGTTGTACGGAATAAGGATTGTTAGCATTGTCCCATGCATAAATATGTACGGCCACAAAGGGAGCATCCTCACAAGTAATGGTTATGGCTGTTGAATCGGGATGAGGAGGATCTTCTGCTTTATTGATTGAAAATCTTATTTCCGGATTACAATCAGGTTTTCTGACTTGTGGTAAGAAATCACTGACCCATATTTCGTTGGCTCCTCTATCGATCACACCATCGTTGTTGACATCTCTAGGTGGATAAACCTGACCCAATTCTATACTCAATTGTTCTACACAGATAGGAGCAGGAGGTTCACAATCAACTACTTCAAACGGAAGTTGGTTGATCACTGTATTTCCACAACCATCGGTAATTCTCAAAAGGAATCGGTGCTTGCCTTCGCGATAAGAACCTCTAATTCTATATTTAGGTGCTCTACCCAATATTTCGCCATCAAAAGGAACATATTCTCCATCAGAATCCAAATCAACCTCTACTTCCATTTGTATAGTTGATAAATCACAGAAGTCAAATAATACAATGGAGTAATCTATTAATCCTTCACAAGTCTCATCATAGATACAAACCGGATCGGGTTCATTTGACAATATTTCGGGAGCAATAGTATCCAATAAGTTGATCACTTGGGTATATTCCCAGAAACCATTGGAAGTCAATGATCTGAAGAAGCCATCATTCTCATTGTTGTTGTCATCAACATAGGCAGTGCCATCTGGTCTGACCAAAACAAAGACTGCATCTTCTCCTATTTCGTTATCTTTATCTTCATTACGACTAATTCCGGTAGGTTTAGGGTTGCCGTCAAATTCACACCAGTTGATGATTTGGTAGTTGATTCGCCACTCGTAGCAAGATCCATCATCCGGAAGGAACAATGTAGTATCTTGATTAATGGCTAAGACATCACAACCTAAAACACTTGTTTGTAAGGTATCGGTAAGTTCTACATCACAGGTATAATTATTTACATCCGCAGGGAAGCGAATTTCATAATTTACTAAAGCTTCCACATCTATCACTTGATATACGGTATCCGAATAATTACCGGCTGCATCAAAAGCTACAAAAGAACGGGTAAGCCTTCCCAAATTACAAGATTGATCTTCAAAAATAGGCGTCAACTCTTTCCATTCTGCATTGCAATAATCATCAGTTACCGTAGGTATGCCAAAGAGTGATTGCAACTGTCTAATATCCAAAGGACTTACTTCTGCAAATTCTAAACAATCTACAATTTGATTATCTGGTGGTGTTATTTCAGGAGCCCTCTTATCTTCTATCGTTACTTCCTGCCAACAAATATTATAATTGCCACTTTCGTCTATGACTTTCAAAAATATTTTTATCGTTTTATCTATATCACAGCAAGTAAAAAAAGTACGGTCGCTCCATTGTGTATAATACTCTTGTGCTTGTTCATCAAAAGTGACTTCTTGCCCAGTTTCTGATTTAAACTCCTCTACACAAGCAGGGTCAATTTGTCTGCGTATTTGATAGATTAATTCTTCAGAACAATTGTCGGAGCTTCCTTCATCAACATCCATACTTTCCAGTACTCCAATTCCATTACCACCTACTGTAATATTAATGCTATTGTTGCATATTGCGATAGGATCTATTCCATCTCGTAAGATGAACACCATTTCTTTAGAACGACTATTGCCACACTCGTCTGATACCTGATATTCTAAAAGGTAAGTACCAACTTTTATATTCTCAAAATAAATTGGCTGATTGCCTCCTTCTAGTGCTAAGACTTGTTCACCGGAAGTTTCTTTCAAAATGGCCTTCACAGATGATGAAGTACCACAATTATCTTTTATGTTTTCTGGCTGAGGAATAGCAAAAGATTTAGTACAGTCGAAAGCAGTGGCCGATATGATTAAGGTATCTAAATCTTCATTTTGCCCCAATAAGCGTACAGCAGGAAGATCAAAATCAGGAGCTTCAAAATCCCCAACGGTAATCAGCTGGGTATAAACTCGTGAGTTTTCCTCATCACACCAATCCCATATCGTCCATTCTCTGTAGATCTTAAATGTAGCATTACAATCCGTATTAAATCTTTGATCTTTATAGATGGCTCTTATATTACAATAAGCATCAGAAAAATTGCTTACCCCAAATGCCGAGTAAAATGCTGGCTGCCCTGTTTCTGTAGGCGCAGGATTTCCATTTTCGTCTAACTCATAAGAATCATCACAGTTGAGTTTAACATTAAGGGGGGGTAGAACGATATCTCCTACTTCTATTTTTTCAATTTTCCAGCTTTGCTCACAACTGCCAATATTACTGTAAGCATCTACTTGTTCAATTCTTCTAATGATTTCGTCAGCTTCACATTGTTCCCCTGCTTGAAAGTAATCCACAAACCGGGTATAAGTTTCAGAACAATCTTCACCCAAAGTTGGACTAACGGTCCAATCCAAACTTTCTTCATTATCTAAAATATAATCTTCGTCTCCACATACTAAAGGATATATTACAGAAGCATCCGTCTGTGTTAAATCCTTTACTGCATAATCATTTTCCTGATAGACTGTCCAATTGTATGTTTGATTTACTGCTGAACGTTGTACCAATACATAAGACAAACCTTTATTAAGGAAGACAATCATGTGCTTGCTATCACCTCCAGAAAAGTAACCCAAGCCACTTGCAATTGCTTGTGTTGTAGCCGTTAAATGATCACAAGCATTTTCTGAATCAAAGGAAGATTGATACAATAAACCTTCAACGGCATCTCCATTGCTTTCTATTTCAAAAGTATACCAAGCTGTTTCCTCTACTTCAATTGAGCGAGTACCTATGTAATAGTTGTCATTAATTAATATGTTAGAGAAAAACTCACATTCGTTGTAATTTAAGTCCGTGGCTTCATCACTGGTTTCACTAAATAGTTGAACCTTTCGTTCTATTTCTATCGTCTCTACAGTTTCTGTACACTCAATAACAGGGGCTGTTTTATCTTCAGCATTAATATATCCTCCACATATAGAAGCATTGAGAATATCTTCGGTCCAGGTAAATTCATAGGCAATATTAGATAAGGCCAAAGCTCCCGGATCAGTACCTACTTTTGTAATTGTTAAAAGGGCCTCTTCCGAAATATCCGCTTGAAAAGTTGAAGAACTAGAACTATTTGCTGTTTCTTCTTTCAATGTATTGCCGTCCAAATCGATCACTTCAATCAAATATGCACTATTTCCGGTATTCCAATCAAATTGAATTGTCCCAACCATAGGAAGAGAAAGGAAGTGGTAAGGACCATTTATTGTAGTTATAGAATTAACGGTTTCAACTTGTCCTTCTGTCATCCAATTTTCATCAGAAAGCAGACCTTCATCGCTATTGTGCAGTGCCTCCTCTTTAAGTGCAATTCTGTATATATGAGTTCCAACTCCATCTACTTGACTTCCATTGGAAATGTCTTCATCAAAAATATTTATGAAAAAATCATCCGCTGTAAAGGCTTCAAGATTTCCTTCTAATAACTCATCTACAGTAATCGTTTTTGTACATGCAATATCAAGCGTGACATTAATCGTGTCTTGACAAGCTATTCCTATGGAATTAGCTTCAATTTGATCATAAGTGAAATTATGTTCATTAGAGCTAAGTTTGTAAATCTTGCTTTGGGATAATGAGTCAGAGGCATTAATGATGTTGTCTTTAACAGGTGTCATCACCTGTAGAAGCATCAAAAATAAAATACCATGGTACGACAATTGCATAGTCATAGTCTTTTTCAGTTATAAGTAACCAAAGTTGGTTTCCCAATCGGCTTAAATAATATTGTAAATGTTACAGTTGCACTTAAGAAAATCTGTAACACCACATTGGTTATGTTACCAACATCATGCCACATTTCTTTTCAAAAGGGTAAAATATCAAAAAAGGAATCAAGTAATCAGTAAATCACTCGACAGCATCGGGAGGAATGCTAATTTGCAATTAAATATAGGGGAACCATTATGACAGGATTGTCAATTAGGAATATAGGCATAGTTGGGTCTAACTGTAAGTTTTAGATTGTGTATTGATAGGTATTTAAATGTCCGTAGACTTTTATAGGCGATTGCAATATATAAAAAATACAAATCCTTTGCATCTATTTTAAAGACATTGTCTCAAAAAAATATATATATGACTGCATCTCATAACTCTTTTATCTTTTCGAGACGCCAAAGGAAGTTTTATCAGTATCGGTTTTAGAAAAAAGCAGCCTTCTTTTTAAACCGAATACTAATATCATGTTAAATACACTGTGAAATAAATAATTTAAGCTTTTGAAGCCATCTTTTCAGCCCATACTTCGTTGCATGCTCGTACCAATATAAATTGCTACTGTGCTGCGCCTCATCTAGGCTAAAAATCTGATCGTTCAAAATGTCAATTAACTTAAATTACATTGTATTAAAGAATCCTCCCGGATTGGAATGTAGAAGCCATGCTTGTGAATACGACAAATGTTAACAAATGTTACAACTTCTAATTCGTCTAGCCCTTGACAATTTGGCTGCTCAAGATCTAATAGATTGAAGAAAAAAAAGACATGAAATATGTGTTGTATGTATCGCTAATATGTATCGCTTTATCATTGAGTAATATGTCTGCCACTAAAGGGACATTAAGCATAGAAATTGAAAACATAAAAACCTCGGAAGGAACCATATGGCTTGGAATTTATGATTCTGAAAAAAATTTCCTCGTCAAGGAACAGGCAATAGTTGAGGGGTATGAAGTCAATCAATCCGGTAACATGCTCATCGAAATTGATGGACTGGATTTCGGAGCTTATGCCATCGCCCTATTTCATGATCAAAACGGCAATGGTGTCATGGATCAAAATATATTAGGTATTCCTTCAGAGCCTTTTGCTTTTTCAAAGAAACCCAAATCTAAATGGAGAAAGCCAAAGTTTTCTGAAGTGTCCTTCCATTTTGAGAGCAACAAGCAGCTCTTGGAGACTAAGTTGAAGAAGTGGGGAGAGAAATAGTTTTTGGTTGTTCGTTTTTGGTTTTTTCGCGGAATAAATTCTGCTAAACTAAAAACGAACAACCAAAAACTATTTATAGTACACTTACTTCGTAAGCTTGTAATACCTCAATTGCATCTCCACCTTTATGAATAAACGCAATAACTTTTAAGTCTTCCACTTTCCAGTTATCTTCCAGTATAATTTCATAGGTATTACAAAAAGAAGATTGGGCCTTTTCTTCAGCTGAAATGATATTACCTGTTGGAGCTGTAAAATTAGATCTCAACACATGTTGGTGTAAATAATTAGGATCGACTCCTTGTTGTGTTTCCTGTGAGTCAGCAATATTGTTTTCAATTAAAAACAAGCTCATTCTTA
>JBCBCD010000368.1:0-6813 GCA_038530915.1 Bacteroidota bacterium | reverse complement strand
GTTGTAGCTACTTCTATGGATAAATGCATTGACTATTCTGACCCTACTGCCCATGCAGAACTCATCTTAATCAGTGAGTATTGTAGAAAAAATAAACTCATAAGTTTAGAAGGTTACAGCATGTATTGTAATGTTGAACCTTGCATGATGTGTACCGGAGCTATCCATTGGGCGAGATTGTCTAAAGTGGCTTTTTCAGTAAGTCAGGAAATGCTAAAGGGAGTGAGCAAGGGCAATAAAAAACCTAGCTGTAAAGAGTTAATTCAAATGCTGGGGAATAAAGTTGAAGTAATTGGACCTCTAAATAGCGAGCAAGGCCTGGAAGTACTCAAAAGGTATCCGTTTTTGTCAAAAAAAGAAAGGCATAAGAAGTTTTATAGGAAGTAAAGTATTTATTTGTTTAAGGTCTAACAGAGAAATTGTTAGCCTTTTTCTGCTTTCCATTCAAAAGTGCTTAGATATGGGCATTTTTTGAATAGAAACTGGGTAAGTGGTAGATTGGTAGAGATACTTGGCTACTATTTTATGATAATTGGCACTATATGAATCATTTGATGCAAAAACAACATTTTTGATTCTTTTGAAATAGAAGTGTATCTTTTCAATATTCATATTGCAGCAAAAAGATGATACTCATACCACAAAGATTGTTTGAAGACAAAAGGGTTACCACCATTATGAGAGATGGCAATGTTTGCATCCTCAGCAAAGAACTGAAAGAACCTTTGGTGAAGAGAGAAGGTTACATATCCAACCACGTTGTTTCTATTTTACTTTCCGGCGAACAACACATCAAGACCTACGATGAAGAACTCATTAAAGTAAAACCAAATGAAGTTCTTTTTATTCCAAGAGGTATGTACTATGTATCAGACTTAATTCCGGGAGGAGGGAGTTTTAAAAGTATTCTCTTCTATTTTGATGATCAGATCATACAGGAGTTTCTGGCCAATACTAGAGTTTCTGAAGTAAACAAAGAGGAAACACCCGATCACCTTAAGTTTGGTTTGGTTCCGACAATTAATGTATTTGCAGAATCTCTCATTCACATTTATCAAAGCAACCAACTTAGGGGTAAAAACTTTCTCAATCTAAAAATTCTGGAGCTGCTTTATCTTCTAAATGGACTCTCTCAAGAACAAGACTTCGCCAACTTTTTATTCAAATTGACTCTTCCCAAAAAGAGAAACATCAAAGCCTTCATGGACAACAATTTTGACAAACCACTCAAAATTGAAGATTATGCTTACCTCACAGGTCGCAGTCTAAGCACTTTCCGTAGAGATTTTAAATCCTATTTTGAGACAACTCCTCAAAAATGGCTCAAAGACAAAAGAATGGAAAAAGCGATGAACCTCCTCAACGAAAAGGAAATGAGTGTTACAGACCTCGCTTATGAAGTAGGCTATGAAAACATCTCTTATTTTATCAAAGAATTTAAAGTCAAATACGGCATCTCGCCCAAGCAATACATCTTATCAGTTTATAGAAACAACATACGGCATTAGATCATTGGGTCATGGATTACTCAATGGAACTCTAGCGCCTCCATGGTGAAAAAATAGTCAGAAAATTAACCCCATAACCTAATGATTTAATGACCCAAAATTGCTATTTCTGAAAGAATACGAATAGAAAACCCTTCGAATATCGGGCACCTTTGTAAGGCATTAAATAAATAACTAAAACAAATAAAAATGTCAGTACAAAATGTAGTGCCTTCTTATCAGGAAGAATTAGAACAGTTGGTGGGACAATTGGAGGGAATGCTTCCTGCCGCACAGTTTTCTGTATTTAATAATGATGCGGTTCAATTGGCAAAAGAATATGAGCATGTATTAAAAGTGAAAGTAGGAGATAAGACTCCAATCTTTGCTTTATCTAATGCAATTGGACAAACTGTAAATTTGCAAGACCTACTGAATGAAGGAGCTGTAGTAGTAACTTTCTATAGAGGTACATGGTGTCCCTATTGTAATTTACAATTGAGGCAGTTGCAACATTTGTTGCCTCAGTTCAAGGAAGCTGGTGCACAATTGGTAGCGATATCACCTCAAACACCTGATCATTCCTTAAGCATGAAAGAAAAAAATGAGTTGGAATTTCATGTATTAAGTGATCCTGGTAATGAAGTAGCCAGACAATTCACTACAGTATTCAAATACGGTGATGCTCCTTTGCAAGCCATGGCAGACTTGGGCTATGATTTCAATAGCTTTTACAGCGACGATAGTGGAGAAATACCAGTACCAGCTACCTTCGTAATATCTAAAAAGGGAATCATCACCTATGCGGCTTCTGAAGGTGGAGATTATCGCCTTAGACCAGAGCCAAAAGCAATTCTTGAAGCCTTGGCCTAGAGGGAGGTTTAGATGCTTAGGGTTTAAAAGTTCTACTCAAACTTTCAAACCCTAAACATAACAGCATAACAGCATGAAAACATAATTCGTACAAAATATAAAGCTGGTCGTCGAAAGTGTAACCTCCTTGATGGATAATTTCTGATTTTCATGTAGAACTCATAAAACCATTCTTCATGAAAACAACTGTAAGTCAGAAACAATTATGGATATTGATTGCCGGTTTTGCATTGTTCAATATCTTCATGCACTTGGCAGTAGTTAATAATTTCGAATACCATCGTGACGAATTACTGTACTTTTCTTTGGGCAATCATTTGGCATTTGGCTATGCTAGTGTACCTCCAATGATAGCATGGATTGCAAGGATTATGCAAACCCTTTTTGGTACCTCTGTTTTTGCAGTTAAGCTATTTCCAGCTTTATTAAGTGGAGTATATGTAGGATTAGTACTATTAATCACCAAAGAATTGGGCGGAAAGGTATATGCTCTTATTTTAGCTGGTGTAGCTACAATGGTCACGATTTTTAATTTGCGTTCTTTTCACCTTTTTCAGCCAGTCCATTTAGAGCTGGTATTGTGGGCAATCATTGCTTACGTTTCCATTCTTTATGTAAATACAAAAAAGGATAATTACCTTATCATTTTAGGCATAGTTTGTGGATTAGCACTATTGAATAAATACTTGGTATCACTCTGGATTGTGGGGCTATTATTAGCGATAATAACAAGTGAGGATAGAATTATATTTACTAAAAAATCATTTTATATAGGTTTAGGACTTGGCCTCCTTATCTTTCTTCCCAATATCATCTGGCAAGTAGTAAATGATTTTCCGGTACTTAGACATATTAATGAATTAAGTGAAAGACAGTTGGTAAATGTCAACCGGCTTGAATTCTTAACGGATCAGCTTTTAATGCCTTTTGCCGCAAGTATGTTGGTGGTTCCAGGATTAATTTTTTTGATGATTAGTAAGAAGTATCGCTATTTAGGTATCGCTTCATTATTTGTCATACTGGTTTTGTGGCTATTGAAAGGCAAGAGCTATTACACATTAGGTATTTTCAGTGTTCTTTTGGCAGGCGGTGCAGTATGGATAGGAAATAATGTTAAGGCACTATGGTTAAAAATACTTCTGCCTGTTCTTTTAGTAGGTTTAACACTTAAAATGCTTCCGCTGGGCTTACCTATTTACAAAACAGATAAAATGGTAGCCTATTTTCAAAAATTAGAGGAAGATACCGGGATGACTCTGGGAAGGCAATTTGAAGATGGGACCATTCATTCTTTGCCTCAGGATTATGCCGATCAGCTGGGTTGGAAACGTATTGCAGAATTAGCTATCGAAGCATTTCAACAGGCAGAAAATCCATCACAAACCATGATATATTGTGAAAATTATGGCCAGGCTGGTGCTGTATCTTTAATAGGCAAAAAACATGGCCTACCAGAAGCAGTTTCATTTAGTGACGCTTATCGTTATTGGGTACCCAAAAAGTTTGATGAAGAAATAGAACATTTAATTTACATCAATGATAATTTAGGAGAAGACGTAGAAGCTTTGTTTGATGAGGTGAAAGAAGTGGGCAGATTAGAAAACATACATGCCAGAGAATATGGTACAAGGATTTATCTTTTATCAAAACCAAACAGGCCGGTCAGTGAGTTTTGGGATGAAGTTTTGGAAAGAGTATTTGAAGAATAAAAAAAGGGGCTGACTAAGCAGCCCCGAAACTATCAACACTCATTAATTGCGATTATTAGATGATATCTTTTTAGAAGTACCTTGTGGTTTTATTGGATTAGGATCTTCTATTGCTTGATTCAATAAGGGCATATCACCATCCGAAATGATGATTTTGGTATTGGGTGATTTGGCTAATTCTAAAAACGCTTCGATTGACTTAAATTGTAATATTCTGGCATCAAGTCCTTCAGAAATGATATTTTGTGCATCTCTAACACCTTCTGCTTCAATTCTTTTTCTCTCAGCTTCTCTTCTTGCTTCAGCTAAAACAAATTCCATTCTCAATGCTTGCTGCTCTGCTTGTAGCTTCTCTTCTATGGCTCTTGCCAGATTGGCAGGCAATTGTATGCTCTTGATAAGTACCGTTTCAATAGTAATGCCTTTGTCCTCCAAAAGCTTGTCCATCTGTTCTTTGATTGCTATTTCAATAGTACCTCTTTCTCCGGTATGCATATCTTTGGCATAGAATCTTGCAGAAACATCAGATACTGCAGATCTGAAGACCGGTAATATGACATTGGATTCAAAATCTCTTCCTACTGTCCTTAGTAAATTGGGCGTCTCAGAAGGATTTACATTGTAAAGAATTGATATTTCAGCCATGATATTCAAGCCTTCTTTCGAAGGAAGCCTCAAGTTTACTTCCAGGTTTTCTGTACGTATTGGTACTTTCACCATGGTTGTAGTCAAAGGATTGTACATGCGTAACCCTTCTGTGTAAGTTTCATCAGAATACTTCCCTAGTTTTCGTTTTACTCCAACTTCACCTTCACGTATAACAGTACAACTGCTTAAACTAAAAAACAGCAACAATCCAAAAACGAGCATTTTCCTATTCATAAATTCAAATTTAGGGGTGAATTAAATAGTTATGGTATCTAGGGTGATAGTTTTACTATTATAACTCGGAGTCTTAGTATTAGTTCGTAGAAAAAAGAAAGTTTTTTAATTTTATTTTCTGGATAAGAAGAATATGTGGGAGACAGCGTAAAACGTATTTCTGTAGTCTTAATAGAAAAGCAACTAACCAATGAAATTAAGAACGGCTCATTTTTTTAACATCTATCTTGCTTGCCATGTACTTTGTTTTTCTGTACTTAGCTTCCTGTATCTTTTTGTAGATGATGGAGGTACAACCTATCAATATTGGTACAACTATCCTGCTGTTTTTGGTGTTTCAACCATGATTTCAATGGGATTAGCCATTATAATGACGATTGGTATATCCTTAATCCTATTGTTGATTGGCGGAATTTTAAAACTTACAGATTACTTTTAATATGTCTCATCCTAATGATCACAAGCCTGATATCAGTGAAATAGTTACAGCTGAAGAATTTAAAAAATGGTACTGGTTAAAAGAAGAGTTGGTCGCTTATTGCAAATTATTGGAGCTTCCACATACAGGTAAAAAATTTGACCTCAGAGATCGAATTATCTTTGCCCTGGAGAATGAAGGACAACTATTGAAAGTATCTTCTACAACGAAGCCAAAATCTCGCTTTAATTGGGCCAAAGAAAAACTTACCTTAAATACAGTGATTACTGATAATGTATCTTTTGGACCTAACTTCCGAAACTTCATGAAAGATCAGATTGGTAACCGATTTTCCTGTCATGGTGACTTTATGGCTTGGGTAAAATCCAATACTGGGAAAACATTACACGACGCAGTTGATCAATGGATTGAACTAGAAAATAGAAAATTGGACCCTAACTTTAAAAGGGAGATTGCAGCTTACAATATGATGAATCAGTACGTGCGAGACTTTCTAGCGGATAATTCCGAGAAAAAATTTAAGGATGCTTTATTAGTGTGGAAAGTCAAAAAAAATCTACCTGCAGAAAATGGAGTAGTCAAATACGATAAGAGAGATTTGAATTTAATTGTCTCACCATAGAGCTTCAATGACTCTGAAAAACCTATAAAACGTAATGAAACCCTATGATGAGTTTGGGATTTAATAAAAATAACTTAGAGAATAGCCTCTTGTTCTTTCTCCTTCTTCCACTCATCTAAAGTAACCACGCCCTTTGGTAAATCTAAAATAGGCTCAATCGGCTCTTTAGCTCCTCCTCTGTTATCGTCATCGTCCTCCTTAGCAGCTTTGTATATCCTTGCAAAACCGTAAACCATAGCTGCCAAAGAAAGCAAACAAACGACTACATAATCCCAAGTAATTGATTCAAGAAATGTCATAACTTTCAGAATTTTTTGAAAGATACGCTTTCTCAAGCTAGTATACCAGTCATATTTCCCTAAAAAACAAGTTTTTACAATAGTTTGAAACTAGATGTGGCGATAGGTGATACTGTGATATGTGATAAGATCGCGCATCACCACATCACCACATTATTTTTATTGCTTCAGTACTTTTCTTACTTCTTCGCCATATTCGGTTGTCATTTCCAAATAATACACTCCATTGGCCAGGGCTGAGATATCTAATTGCTCGTTTAAGATGGTTCCTTGTTGTATCAGCTGTCCATATACATTTATCAGTTTATATTCAACTTGAGATAAAGATTTTACATTAATAATCCCCAGGGTAGGGTTGGGATACATTACAATTTGGTCCAAAGACACGAGCTCCTTCATGAAAGCAGATACAATATCTGAATAGTTAACAGTTCCATCAAAATCAGTTTGAGCCAATCTATAATATGAAAATCCACCATAAGGATTTTCATCTATTGTGGAA
>JBCBCD010000367.1:0-6830 GCA_038530915.1 Bacteroidota bacterium | reverse complement strand
GGTGCTTTGGGCCACATCGTAAGCTTTTTGAGATAACCTCACTTGATTTCTAATCAATTCAAACTGTTGCACTTTTACGATGATGTCTCGCTCAAAATTGACTCTATCCCGTTCAATATTCAATTGGGTTAATTCCTGATTAGAGGTGGCTATTTCCATACGTGACCTGGCTTTTCCCCAGTCAGCTAAGGGAACACTAAGGTTCAACCTGACTCTTTCCTGATCTAATGGATTAGAATAGGCATCTTCAAAATTGCTGGCCGTTTGACTAAGACCAAAAGAACCCGTAAGGTTCAGATCAGGTGAGCGATCAGCTTTTGCCTGTGCGACAGACCTTTCAGCTTCAGCTGCCTGTAAAGAAAACTGTATGATTTGCGCTCTATTTTTAATAGCATATTGCAAAGCAGTTTCCATATCAACTATAAAATCAGGAATATCTGTTGGTGGAACCAGGTTAAAATACACTCCATCTTTGATACCTAAAAAGTCTCTTAGCCGCTCAGAACTGGTTTGTAAGTTAAGCGTTTGCTGAGCCAAATCTGCATTTGCATTCATGGCATTCAGCTCATTCTGAAGCAATTCCGGCTCAGCGATTCTACCAACTTCAAATCTCCCCTGAGACAATACATATAAGGTATCAGCATTTCGCTTATCCCTTGAGGCTGCCTGCAAATTCAATTGTGCATTCAAAACATTAAAGAAAAATTGAGTGGCCTGGAATGCAATCTCTTCCATATCCTCGGAGTACCCGCGCTTTGACTCTTCAAACCGCAAAGGTTCAGTGATCTTATTCCATTTTAAAGCGTTGAAAGCAAATAATGGTTGAACAAAGTCTATAGAGACCGGGTTGGCTAAAAATGACCTATCATATGGACGTCTATCAGATCGAAATAAATCCAAGCGGTTGATACCTGTGCGAAAAAAGATACTTCCACCTGTAGAGGCAATATCCTGTACCAATCCAATATTTAAGTTATTCTGAAAATAGGATTGTGGAATATAGTTGATACCACCATCCGGTAAAGTAATAGGATTAATACTTCGGTTCAAATCAGAGCCCAATGTCAAGTCTATTTGAGGTTTGTAATCGGCCAAAAAAGATTGGTAGCGCCAGTAATTATTACTCAAACGCGTTTCAGCAATAGCTGCATTGGGTGACTGATCCTGAGCCATTGCAATGACCTGTTCTAAACTAAGGGTTAAAGTATCCAATTGAGCTTGTGCCCAAGTGAATACAAGGGTGAATACGAGGAGTAAGCTTATTTTTTTCATACAGTCGAGAGTTCTTCGGAATGAGTGGTTAAAATTAAATTCAAAACTATATACGAATTCAAGCCATTAATCAGAGCGCAATGCTTTGATGGGGTCTTGTTGAGCTGCCTTTCTTGCCGGAAACAAACCAAAAACCAAGCCTACTGTAGCTGCTACCCCAAAAGAAAGCACTATGCTCCAACCAGAAACTATTGTAGGAATATCTGCATAAGAAGCAATGGTGTTGGCAGCTAGCATTCCCAATACCACTCCCAGCAATCCACCAATTAAACTTATAATGATCGCTTCAAATAAAAACTGTAAGATGATGTCTGCCCTTGTTGCACCTAATGAACGCCTAACCCCAATTTCTTTTATTCTTTCCATTACAGATGCAAGCATAATGTTCATAATGCCAATTCCTCCGACCAACAATGATATTCCTGCTATTGCCGCTAAAACCAGATTGAATGTATCTTGCGTTTTTTGCTCTTGTTCTAATAATAGTTCAGGAACCTCTATTTCAAAATCTATGACATCCTGATGCCGACGTTTAAGCACTCTGGCAACCACATCTGCGCTAGCCTGTAGCTTTTTAGAATCTGAAACCCTGATTACCGCTTTATCCAATTGATGATAATTTTCCTGAACCTGAGGATTTCGTCCTCTTCTACCAATTTCATCATTAGAAATATATGCTCTATTGCTAAAACGTATCAAGGCAGCAGTAACCGGAATGTATACATCCATATTAAAATCTCTGATGCCTAGATCAGAAAGGTTTTCTCGGCTTGAAATTCTTTTTTCAAGCACTCCTATTACCCGCAACCAGTTGTTGCCACATTTAATAGATTTGCCGATTGGATTTCCATCGTTGAAAAACTTATTCTGTATGTTCTTACCAATGATACAGACCGGATCTCCTTCTTCTATCTGACTAGGATGAAAAAAATTGCCGGAATACAATTCCATGCCATTGAGCTCGAAAAACTCATTGGTCGTACCAATGACTCGTCCCTTAGACATTTTGCCTGCTCTGACAATATTTTCAGATAATATTACTTCCGGACTTATTTTTTCTATGGTTGGTAGAATCTTTTCTAAAGCCTTTAGGTCTTCCATGCCCAAGCCTGGAGAATAGGCCCATTTTGAACTTTGATTGTCACTAGCTGTAGTAGTTTCTGCATCCGAATCTTCTTCATCCTCTTCTTGAGACGGAATCAAAGTGTTGATCACAATATTATTGGTACCGATAAGCTTCATTTGGTCCAATATGGCTTTTTTAGCTCCACTACCAATAGCTAACATCGCAATAACAGCTCCCACGCCAAAAACAATTCCTAATGCAGTAAGTATAGAACGTAGTTTATTGGCATTGACTCCTTCAACAGCCAAAATGAAATTAAATAGTATTCTTTGAGTCATAATAATTTGGCATTAAACATAACTAGATCAGAAAAAGACTACGGTTCCTCCACTACTTCCACCTTCATTATTAGGTGCAGCTAAGCCTTTAATTTTTTCTTTGCGCTTCATGGCTTCTGCCTGTCTCTTTTTCATTGCAATCATTTGTTGCTGCAATACTTGGTTCTTAGTAGCCTCATCAATAGTTTGTATTGAGAGCTCTGCTTCACCTTCTGGTCTGATTAAATAGATCTCTTCTCCCTTTTCAATGCCAAATTCAATAATCACATCAGTGTCATTAGACATCCCGGTAATGACCTCTTGTTTTATGATCTTATTGCCTTCTTTTTTATATACAAAAGATAAACTATCTGTAAATACACCTTCTATAGGTACATAAACTACATCCTCAAAAGAATTGGTAAGAATTTCTATGCTTGTTGTCATGGCTGGTCTCATGATAGAATCTATTTCATTCACCTGCACAATAACTTCAAATACTTTAGCATCATAACCTCTTAGTTGTTCACCAATATTAGCCAATTCAAGGACTAAGCCGGTGTAGCTATTATCGGGGAAGGCATCTACCCTTACAGTTACTTCTTGTCCCAATTGTACTTTACTTATATCTACTTCATTTACATAAGTTTTGGAGATCATATCTGTTAGATCAGGCAATTCAGCCACTACCGGGTCCCATGCATTGACTCTCGAACCAGGTTCTGTTTTACCTCTCCAATTGCGTAGATAGATCAACATGCCATCCTCGGGAGCATTGATGGTGAACTTATTAGACAAGTCCTGAAGGCGATCCATCTTTATTTGGTTTTGCTTTAAAAGTGTGCGGATTTCTTTAACCTTAGCTTCTGCCTGTTGTTCTTTTAGACTATACCTTTTCTTGAGCTGATTAAAATCTCTCTGGGTACGTTCCATGTCTAGTTCAGCAGACTTGATGACAGATTGAGGCTCATATTTACTTTCTTCGAGCTTTAGCCTTTTCTCTTTCATGGTGAAATCCATATTGATCATTTCATCTCTAAGTCCTCTCATTTCAATAGCCGTATCTATTTTGGCTTGTTCCAACTGAGTTAGTACTTTGTCTAACTCAGTTTGAATAGTGGTCATTTTGTTGGCTATTTCAGTTCGGTCCAGTGTAGCCACATAATCTCCTTTTTTCAAAAGTGAACCTTCAGCTACCATATCAGAAATAGTGGTTTCATAAACACCGGCCGGTCTCATGCCTTGAGGTCCTCTGATCTTTACTGAACGTTTGGCATTTAATTCTCCTGTTGCTGTAACAACAACATCCAGTTTACCTTTTTCAACTATGGTCGTTAATTCCATAGTTTGATCTTCAGATTTAGTAGGTTGGAAATAAAAGTAAGCTCCTATGGCAAGCAATAGGCCAATAACTATGGGTACAATGAGTTTCTTCATGTTAGTCGAGTGTTTTCTGCGATTGATTTCTTTAGTTAAAAATAAAAGAGAATTTGATAAATTATTGAATGTTATACTATTATAATGTGTGAATTCAAAAAAATAACACTTTTATAAGATTTAAAAATGAACTTTTTGGGAAGCTTTTGGGAAATGTACTCTTATCTCAGATGCTTCAACTAAAAAAAAATTGTGTATTAACTTATAGATGCAATTCCTACTCGTTTTGGTTGGATAGAAGTTTAAAATTTAAAAGGGCAAGAATCAGACAAATTTTCACTTGATTTTATGAACATTTTTACAGATCCACAATGCAATACATAATTTTAATTCAAAGCTATACACCAATATATAATTTGCTCAATACGTTACTTTACTCCATCTACGGTAAACTTACCTCTCATAAAAAAAATTTTCATCTGAAAAACTTCATAATAAATTGACTATCAGAGTACATTCTATTATTCATTTTTTTTTCTGTTTAGAAATTGAAAAATGACTCGGAATTTTAATTTTTCTGTGCTATTTTTGGAATCCGCCGATCCAAAGAGACTTATGAAAACGAACAGAATAATATTTCATGTGGCGACAATTTTTTACTTTGTCGCACTAACAAGTTGCAAAACGAACCACTTAGCCGATATCACTACGGAATTTTATTCTGTGGAAGCTGAGCGTTCAATCGCAGGAGATGATGAGATAGAGGCTTTAATCTCACCCTACAGGTCTCAGCTTGAGTCTGAAATGAATGAAGTAATTGGCCATGTTGAAAAAACATTAACCAAAGAATCGCCTGAATCTACCATGGGTAACTGGTATGCTGATTTGTGTAAGGTCCAAACTGAGAAACTTGCAGATGAAGCGGTCGACTTTGCAGTCTTGAATCAGGGAGGAATGAGAATACCATCGATAGCAGCAGGTCCAATTACAAAAGGTAAGATTTTCGAATTTATGCCTTTTGATAATGCGATGGTTATGATGGAACTAAGTGGAAAAGAAGTCAAAGCTTTAGCAGACCATATTGCAAGAGGAGGAGGCTGGCCTGTTTCAAAAGAGTTTCGTTTTAACATTGAAGATAGAAAGGCAAAAGATGTAACTATAAAAGGACTAGTAGTTGATGATAATAAGAAGTACAAAATTGCTACCATTGATTACCTAGCAAATGGGGGAAGTGGTGCAGCAATGTTAAAAACAATTGAGAGAAAAGAATTGGGAATATTACTAAGAGATCTGATTATTTCGTATATTAAAGATCAAGATACTCCAATGACGGCTCAACTTGATGGTAGAATTAAATTATTAAATTAACGGAAAACATCCAACCCATGCAAAGAAGGACCTTTATCCAGCATTCACTGGCCGGAGTGGCTCTGCTTACTAGCGGCAATTTTCCACTCGATGCATTGGCTGATCCGGAAATAATTAAACTTACCATTTTACATACTAATGATGTCCATAGTCGTATTGATCCATTTCCTTTAGATGGTAGTCGCAATGAAGGAAAAGGTGGTGCAGCCAGACGAGCTAATCTAATTCAGAGAATACGTTCAGAAGAAGAGCATGTGCTTTTGTTTGATGCTGGAGATATTTTCCAGGGTACTCCCTATTTCAATTATTTCAATGGAGAATTAGAGTTCAAGTTGATGTCAGCCATGAAATACGATGCAGCAACTATTGGGAATCACGATTTCGATGGTGGTATTGATGGCTTGTACAAGCAACTTCCAAATGCCAATTTTCCTTTGTTGATTTCTAATTACGATTTCTCTGATACCATTATGAATGGTCAGACTAAGGAGTATAAGATTTTTAAAAGGGGAAAAATAAAAGTAGGTGTATTTGGAGTGGGAATTGAATTAGAGGGATTGGTACCTGAGACATTGTACAAGAATACCCGTTATATGGATCCTGTTTCAAGTGCAAATAGAGTAGCGAGTAAATTAAAAAATGATTACAAGTGTGATTACATAATATGTTTATCGCATTTGGGTTATAAATACAGAGGAGAAAAAGTCTCCGATATGGTATTAGCTGAACAAACAAGACACATAGATTTGATTATTGGGGGGCATACGCACACGTTTTTAGATAAGCCAACACTTACGAAGAATTTAGATGGAGAAGCTGTTGTTGTCAATCAAGCCGGATGGGCTGGAATTCTCCTGGGAAGGATTGACGTTTACTTTGAAAGAGGAAAGAAAAGACAATGTGTAAGTTGTAAGAACATAGAAATATCTTAGAGCATATCTAAATTTCTAGCTTCTGAAAATCAATATTTTAGGAACCTAGCTTCACATTTACTCAGTTGCTTAGCTCGCTAAACGCTTTTGTAAATGTTTCCCTAGAACCAAAAACTATTAATTTTCAATACGCGATAAATTCTAAACATACTCTTAAAAACCATAAACAAACAGCCTAAAGCTATTGCAAGTCTGAGCGAAACACATAAGGTATAAAAAAATACATCTATTAATTTCAAAAGATGTTTAAAGTTTATAAAAAATTCCTCATATTTGTATTCTCGCTTTAATCGAAAGCAATCGCCGAAAAGTAGTTACACAACAATTTGTCTTCGGGTTTTTCCCAACAATTAATTTCAAAAGGCACTACAAGGCTAACTTACTGATATTCACTGACTTTGATCGCAGGAAGTCAAAGCATTTATTTTATTAATGGACTAACTTTAATCGAGCTGGGAATGGTGAAAGATCACGCTACAGTATGGGATAACTGTTTGC
>JBCBCD010000366.1:0-6836 GCA_038530915.1 Bacteroidota bacterium | reverse complement strand
GGTAGGAAATCCCTGAGAGTAAAAGCAATTTATTTCTTTGAGGGATGGTATCAACAGCTAATAAATTATTGAATCCAATAAGGGCGTCTTGATAATCCCCTAATTCAAAAGCACCAATGGCCGCATCGAACTGATCTTCTTGTGAATCGATATTTAATAAACCGGTAATAGCCACACCGTCCAAATCATAATGATCAGCAATAATTACATTGGCATCGGGCAAATTGGGTTGATTGCCAAACCAGTTCATTTGTATGCCTATGATGGAAACACCGATTAAGACCGCTGCTGCTGCTCCTGCCCATGTGATTATGCTTCTGGTAGGTGTTTTATGTTCAACTGTTAATGGAGATGTAGTTGTTTCTTCTTTGGGTTCATGACGACCGCTTTCAAGAAGGGCTTTGCCTTTGGCCATCAACTCTGCTTTCAGATCTGCTTCAAAGATATCTCCCAAAACAGCATTCACTTCTTTTTGCTGAGCAAGGGCATCAGCTAGTTCATTATCTTTTTCTAATGATGCTTCAAAAGCAGATCGTTCTGCTTCATCCATCAGATTGTCGAGATAACGTTCTATATTTTCGTATTTACTTTCATCCATTTCCATTTGTTTTTAGCCATGAAGCATTCCTAATAGCTTTTCTGAGCGCTAATGCCGTCAGAAAAGCTATTCATTAGTTATTGCCCATCAAATCTTTCAACACTTTTCGCATTTGTTGCCTGCATCGATAGACGGTTTGCCTGGCGGTATGCGCATTTTTTAGCTCTGCCAAATCAGCGATTTCCTCCATAGAATACTGTTCGGTATGATACCTGATGAGTATTCTGCAACGTTCAGAGAGTTTTTGTAAAGCTTGTTCTATCAACTGAGCTAACCTTGTTCTGTTTGTTTTTGCTTCGTCAGATTCTTCTTGTTTGATGATGACTTCTTCAGGGTTGGCATCCGGATCTTTGACATCATATGCAAGAGATACTTCTGTACTACCAAAATCATCTGATGAATCCGAAGAAGACTCCTGGGGTGTGGATGGGTGATCTATGCCAATGACTGTATTCACTTCATTAGACGGGCCTTTGCGGGTCATGTCAACGCATCGGCGATAAAAAATCTTATAAAACCAGGTAGAAATGGAACTATCTCCACGGAAGGATTGGTTTTGTATACTTTTGAAAACATTTAGAATGGCTTCGTTATAAGCGGTCAATATTTCATCATCGCTTAGCTTAGAAAATTTCCCTTTTTGGGTGTAAAATTGAAAGAACAACTTTTCGTACAGACAGTTAAGTGCTTTACGAGCTTCAATTCCCTTTTTCAAGATCATCTCAATGAGGGCTTCATCAGAAGTATTTTTACATTTCTTCCAGGCAGAAGAATCCATCTCCATGTACAATAATAAGTTGGTGATAAATAGGTGATACTCTAAATGTAGGTATTTTCGAATAAATTATAAATATTTTTTTCACCATGAAATCCTCCATGTAACTCCATGAGACTTCATGGTGATTAAAATTATTTGGACTTAGAAGACTGAATATTCTTCTCTAATACCTCCTTAATCCCCATCAATCCATCTGAGAACGTACTCATTTGTGCTACTACCTGTGCCACCGGATTCTGCTCATCCATTCCTTTTAGGACTTTATTTTTATTGAAAGTGGATTTAATTTCAGCCCACCTGGTTTGCTCTTCCTTATTGATTACATGGATCAACTCTTTTAATTTCAGCAAGTTGGCTTCGGCATCAGCAGTTAGTGTCTGTGATTCTCCCTCGTAATGAGACATTACCATGGCATCCAATTCTTCATTGTTCATAATTGGATTAATCTTTTCTGCCAGTTTATTCATGTTTCTATAAGAGCCCTGTAGCTTAAAGGCAGGTTCTGTACGGTATTCATCCGACATGGCAGCAGACCGGATGTACTCTTGGTTAACTGTTAAAATGACATCACGTACTTTTAAAAGTTTTTCAAGCACTGAAATGTATTCAGCTATCTCATCAGGAGAATGCTGGGCTTCAAATTCCAAGCCTTCTTTGCTTCCGGTTTCTACCATCTGTATCAAAGTATACACATCTTTCATGCTTTTTCCTGCCAATTGACTCAAGGTACCATTAGAGGTTAATGCATTTTCAACATAACTCATTTTGAAAACATTGGCTGTCTCACCTATGATATCGCCTAGGTTGTAGATATCTGCTCGGTTGGCCAACATGTCCGGTATTTTGAACTTGGTACCACTTTCTGTATAAGGGTTACCTGCCATTACCACAGTAAATCTGCGACCTCTTAAGTCATAGGTTTTACTTTCTCCATTGTAAACACCCTCAATTTTTCGCTGCGCATCACATAGGGAGATGAATTTTTGTAAAAACTCTGGATTACAATGTTGAATATCATCCAGGTACAACATGATGTTATCACCCATTTCAAAGGATAAATTCAAGCGCTCCAATTCCCTTTTAGCTGCTAAGCTGGATGCATCTTGAGGAGCCAAAGACACGACATTGTGACCTATGGCCGGACCATTGATTTTTACAAAGATCAATCCCAATCGATTGGCGATGTATTCCATCAAGGTTGTCTTACCATAACCTGGAGGAGAAAGCAAAAGCAAGAGTCCCATGCGGTCTGTACGTGTTTGATCACCGGCCGTACCCAATTGCTTGGCGAAGTTATCGCCGAAAATGGGCAAATACACCTGATCTATTAGCTTGTTTCTTACAAAAGAAGTCAATACTCTTGGCTTGAAACTTTCTAATTGTAGCTTCGATTTATAAGATTCAATGAATTGTCGTTTCAAATGGCTAAACCTTTCATACAATGGAACCACTTCATTGAGGTAACGCTCCATCTTGTCCATAAGCTGATGGAAATCAAACTCATAGGTTCCTTCCAGTATGACTGAGTGATCACCGTAAAAGCCTTCCATTGTTGCGGCTGTATTGGCTTCGATTTTATGGAAAGGCAATTCTTTCTCATCAAATAGCAACAACAAACTTACCTCATTCAAGAATGGCCATGCCTTAGGATCATCTTTTTGCTCCAAAAAGGCTTGTACCCATTTTCTGATCAAGAGGAAATGAGATCTGGTTTGTTCTTTTAAAACATTTTCTGAGCTATGATAAACTTTTAGTGCTTTCTTACCTATTAGAAAATCAATAAATTCTCGCTTAATAAGATCCGCTTCTTTACTGATTTGGTATCCATCGGATTGTGCAATTTCTTTAAATAGATAGTTGGCTACTTTGCTACTTAGTTCAATTGGAAACAACTGACTTTCCTCTAAAAAGTCTTTAACAGACACTTCCAACTCTTCTAGTAAGTAATCAAACTCATGTGTTTCCGGAAAAACCTGAAGGATGACACCTGCACTTTTTAACTGTTGTTCTAAATTAGCTTTCTTTTCTACTGGACAAAAGGCATTCCAAAATAGTAAACCACAGCTTCTCACATTAGGAGTATAAACCATCAAGCTGCTTTGGTTGGAAAGCTCAACCAGTTTACTAAGAATTTTTAGCGCATCTTCATCATGTATGCCTTTGGTATAACCTTCCTGATAATGTTCATTGGCATAGGCTTTCACTTTTTCACTCAGTGCATCAGCACCTTTATTCAATTCTTTTTTCGAACTGGTGCTGAATATTTGATAAGCTAAATATTCTCCTCTATATACTTCAGCATTCTCGGATACAAAAGATTGATTCCAAACAGGCTTGGTTTCATTGAAAGCAGGGTCATTCACTACTTCATAAAAGTCAGTACCTGTCAAGTGAAACAACATTTGTTCATTATTCTGTACGATGGTTAGTTCAAGCACCTGATGATTGACAGAAAACTTGTGTTTGCCGAGTTGAATGATGTTTTTTCCATCGACAAACAATTCCTGGCGATCGCGAAGTTGCCTGATGGCTTCTTCTTTGAGGGATTTTACGCGAGTCTGGATTCCATCGGCCTTATTGCTATCGCCGAGTTCATTCAATTGTTGAATGATATCTCTGACTTTATCTACCATTAGATCAGCAGCAAAGAAACCATTGATTTCATTGGCACTTTCAAAGGCATTCATGCGCTTACGGATACCATCTAGTATTCTATTAGCTGCTAATTGAAGAGATGCAGTACGATTGTTTCTAGCTTCAATCAATTGATTCCTTTTCGATTCAAAGGCTGCATAAGCTTCTTCTCTTTTTTCGGCTAACTGCTCAACAAACTCATTGATCTCTACAAACTTGCTTTCCAACTCTTCCAATTGTACCATTAGTTTGGAGAGATAGTCATCACATTTTTCAGGACTATCAGATACATCCAAGTAATTGATAATACTCTGATCCAACAACCTTAACTGAGCTGCAAATTCAGCACTGGCTTCTGTTTTAGAAAGCTGCTCACTTTTGCGGTTGATAGAAGATTTAACTTGGTTCAGTTTAGTGAATAGCAATGAGATGCTGTCAATGATTCTTGTGGTTTGAGTAGCATCTTCTATTTTAAGATTACTGACAATTTCAATCAATAATTCTAGTTCAGAACCGATTTGTCCGACTGCCTCATCTAATTCTGATGCTTGCTTAGCTGTCTCCAGGTTGGCAATTTGTGCTTCTTTTTCTGTGATGTTATTTTGATAGGGGAGCAAGGCTTCTTCTTGAAGCAAGAAAGCCACACATCTTTCTGACAATTCTACTACCTGAATGCCTACTTGTTCCTCTAGGCCTTCGATCAAAGGTAAATCAGTATATCTGAGTTCTTTGAGTGAAATGATTTCTCCGCGTAAGAATCGAAGATCAGCCAAGGCATGTACAAATAAATCTATGCTATCAAAAGAAGATCGGCGTATCTGATGGAGTAAATCCTGAGCCTTGGTATGTACTCTTTCAATTTCTTTTTTAGTCTCTTTTTGTACCCTCACTTTTTTCTCATAAGCATCAATGGCTGCCTGTGCGGTTTCTCTAATTTGTGCCAAAGGCTCATTGAGTAGGTAAGTGGTACTATCTGTCAGCCAATAGTAGGAATCAATGATGTCCGTAGATTTTTTAACTATGTCATCGTATAAGTTGGCATAGCTGTCTTCTTTTTGGGTTAAAATCAAAACCTCGGTACATTCAGCCATGGCTTTTACAATGTCCTTATTGCCGATTTTATACAAAAAGGAATCTGTATGCTCTGATGGGAGCGTAGTTCCAGCGATAAAAGGCGTTTGCCAAATTTGTACGACATGATGCTTGACAGGATCTTCTTCACTTTTGAAGTAGCACAATTCCCCATCAGGTAATAAGGTGAAACCATTGCAGATGATAGGTGTATTAACCCTCTGTTCAATGATATTATAGTGCATTAAGACATATACGCCTTTCTGCACATTGTAGAATACATAAAGATAGTCTTCGCCATTAGGGGAAGAAATGCGCTTCTTAAAAAGTTTGTTGCGCATGTCCGGGTCGAAAATCTTGTATTCTCCTGTTTTTAGGTAGTAGCCATTGGCAAAAATAAGTCCATGCTCGTCAGGTAGCAGTACTCCTGAGTCTTCCAACGAATCTATCCTTTGTGCGTCTTGAATTTTTTCATTGAAAATAAAATACCTGAATTCTTCCTGGTAAGGCCTGATCTTTAGAGCGATCAAGTTGCCAAGATCTGCATATAGGTACTCCGCATCATCAAGGGTTTGGTCTTTGAATTCTACTTGTTCGCGATAAATGCCCAAGCCATCGTCCGTGTTGTCTTCTACTTTGATGGTTAAATCTCCGCCTACTGTTTCCACAAAAACTCTGTCCATTACAGAAACATGTGGATGCATTCCCATACGCTGATCATCTCTACTCAGTCTTTTCCATCTAAACTCGTGCTGCTCAGGAAATCGTACCTCATGATCGGATCTATTGTCTACATATACTAGCCCTTCATCCGTCAATAACCATTTGAAGGTTTTAAAGTCGTCGCCCTTTTCCGTCAGGTGAAAAATCATGTACAGGTAAGATCCTCTTTGGGCAAAACGGGCAAAGAATGCATTCTTATAATAGCGATACAAGTTTTGAAAATCGGTTTGGAACTTCTCATCTTCTAAGATGGAAAGATCTTTTTCCGTAAAGTGCTTATCCTTGTATTCATAGACGCTGAAGACATCCTGCAGCTTGATTCCTGACCTTAAGCCAATGTGCACATTGTAACCAAAAATACAGTACTGACCTACCGACACGATATCTCTGGCGATACAATAATTGGCAGTATTGATCCTATCTGTAGCTATAAGTTGCGTCTCAATGGCACCGAAAACATCCTTTCTGGCATCATTGAGTTTATTGATGCGTTGCCTCAACTCTCCGGCCTGAGTATTGAGACGGTTGCGTATTATTTCATAGGTGCCACTTTCAAGCTGAAGTTCTTCTTGAGATTTGTGGTCGCTTGCGTTTGACATTTATGTTGAAGTTTAGAGGGTTAAGAGCTTAGAGGGTTAGTTTTTGCACTCTATTTTAAACAGGTGAGGAGGGTGCTAAACTTCTAAACCTCTAAACTCCTAAACTATTATAGTAATTCTTGAGCCCTCTGTTCACCAATGCCCAATGATTGAGCCATGGCTTTAAGGTTCTCAATGATTGAAGTTTGCTCTTTATTGGTAGCACGCTCACTCATGCGGAGCAACAAAGTAGAGATGGTCAGGTTTTTGATGTCGTCACTGGTGATGCCCATTTGACTGATCATACTTCTGATTCTACTCAACAAACCTCCATTATCGTGTGAGCCATTGCCATTGCCGTTAAGCAGTGCATTTTTTGCAGCGGTCAATGCAGTACTGTTATTGATCATGCCGTCTAATGTTTTACCACGGTTGACAGCATTTAAGATGCTAT
>JBCBCD010000365.1:0-6860 GCA_038530915.1 Bacteroidota bacterium | reverse complement strand
GACCGGCTTGTGCTGTCGTTTTGAAAAAATCAAAGCGACAGTTTTTTGTATATACCACTGAAATTTAGCAATATTAAAGGGGAAGGTGAGTCAATCAAGGACTTTGTCCTTGATTGACTCATAAGACTTAAACATATATATGAGAAATACTACAAATCGTACAAGCGAGCAGGTACGTATTGGGCTTGTACAATGGGAAGTAAAGCTTTTTGCTTCCTTTGAATCTTTTTGTGATAAAATTGATGCCCAACTACAGGTAATGGCTTACCAAAAAGTGGATTTAGTCGTTTTTCCAGAATATTTTTCGCTGGTATTACTGAATTTGTTTGCTGATAAGGATGAACAATTACAATTAGAGGGTTTAGCAGGGCTTTCTAACTTCCTGATTGCCCATTTTTCTGACTGTGCACAAAAATATTCTTTAAATATTGTGGCGGGTAGTTGGTTGAGAAAAGAAGGAGATCAATTATTCAATACGTCTTTCTTTATACATAGATCTGGTGAAGTGGAATCTTTCAATAAAATTCACTTGACTCCTTTTGAAAAATCAGAATGGAATCTTTCTGGAGGTGATACCTTAGGAGTATTTTTTGCAGATATTGGCACCATAGGAGTGCAAATCTGTTACGATGTTGAATTTCCGGAATTAGGTAGGTTGTATGCTGAAGTAGGAGTGGATATCTTATGTGTACCTTTTTCAACCGATACTCAGGAAGGCTATTTTCGAGTAAGAAATTGTGCGCAGGCCAGAGCCATAGAAAATGAATGCTATGTAGCAATGGCAGGCTGTGTTGGTTTTTTAGCAGAATTAAGTGCTGTTGAGTTTCAATACGGTAAATCGGCAGTTTTTACTCCTGTGGACCTGATGTTTCCAAGCGCAGGTATACAACAAGAACTAGATGCTAATGTAGAAGGCATTGTACTAGCTGATGTGAACCTTACTGCGCTCAAGAAATTGCATCAGAGTGGCAGTGTACAAAACTTAAAAGATAGAAGACCCGATTTTTATGGCAAATTTTGGAGTTAAATCATTATGAACTGTAAAGACATTGATGAAAACGAAGAAAGTGAAAAGCAACTACAATTTTGGACAAAGAAAATTCGCTAATAAAAAAACAAATGGATTTGCATCTATGAAAAAATATTCAAAATGCACAACGGTTTCAATCTTGTGTTTAAGCTTTTTTATGCTATTTGCTACTAAAACATTTAGCCAAAATAGATTGGCACCAAAAGCTGGTTCTGCCATTTCTTCCTTAGAAACAACTATTAATGGGGCTAACATAACTGGAAATGCTGGTTTTGTTATCGGTACAGATTGGCGAATGGAACAAGGGCGAGCCATTTTTATTCAACCTGGATTGTTCTTTCAAAACATCAATTTAGATGTGAATGAAGCTTCTTCTTCCAGAATTACTTCTTTAAAACTTCCGGCAACTCTAGGTTGGTATGTGAGTGGAAGAGAGCGATTGTGGGTAGTCAATCTAAGAGGAGGCATTGTACCAGAGTGGATCAGTGGTGTCAAGGAAGCGGAGAGCTTCAATAAAGATGCAATTAATGATTTCCAATGGTCGGGTAGAGTAGGACTAGGTGTTGATATTGCTCTATTAACTGTGGATGTAGCCTATGATTTTGGCTTAAGTAATTTCAGTGATTTTAATGAAGACAAACAGCAGGTAACTACAATTACTTTAGGATTAATATTTTAACCTACCTCTTCACCATGGAGTTACACAGAGTACTCTATGAAACTCCTTCGACTCTATGGTGAGCCATTCCGTTAAATAGTGTGAAAAAGCATTAAAGATTTGTTTAATTCTTGTTTTTGATAAGAAATTTTGTGCTTCTTGGCGTTTAGAAATAAAAAATTGAAAAGGCAATGAAACAAAATTTACTTACTCAAGCAGTATTAGGTTTTAGGGTGTTAGGTCGAGGCGACCTGATGAAATTGTTCTGATGGTCGCCTTTTTAATGCTATTTGAAATCTAAAAACACTTAATTGCACTGATAACCCGACATTTTTAGATTCAAAAACTCAAAATCATGAAAAACAATCTTTTGTTAGTATTGGCAATACTTTGCACTACCGTAATGCTACAGGCACAATCCAAAGTAACCATTAATCCCAAGGTTGGGGTAAACGTATCCGGTCTTGAAAAAGATTTAATTGATTACAAAACCAATGCAAGAGTAGGCTATAATGTAGGATTGGATCTTCGTATTGGTGAAGGAGCTTTTAAGTTTTTCCCCGGAGCTCATTACTACAATTTCACGGCAGATTTAATTTCTGAGGCCACCATCGACAATATGCCCGCCTTCGAAGATGAAACAACCATCCAACAATTGAAAGTGCCGTTAAATGTGGGCTTATATCTAACCGAAGAAGGAGGTATTCTTAATCTATATGCCAAAGGTGGGGTGACGCCATCTTTCCTCTTAGGCGTAAATGAGAAAGACAACTTTAGTCTTACGTCCGACGACATCCGCAACATCGTTCTTGGAGCCAATGTCGGCGTAGGTATCGATCTAATTAACTTCCTAAATATAGAATTGAATTACGAAATAGGTCTCAATGATTTCTTCGTTGACCAAGGTGGAAGGAATAATGTAATTACCTTATCTGCGGGATTGGCGTTTTAATGCTATCATGTTGTTATGCTGTCATGTTGTTATAAAAGATGACAGCATAACAGCATAACAATATGATCTATCGCTTATCAAACGCAATCACCATCCCTACTTTATTCTTCGTCGGATTGGTTGTTGCATCAAATGAAATGGTGTTTCCAGCTTTATAATTAATATTAGAAACCGCTTCAGCTCCTAATGCTTCTCTTAATTTTCCAGCAAAAGTAGACTGACGACTATTATTGAGTTTTCTATTGAAAGCAGCAAAGTCAATTTCCTCTTTAGAAACGACCATAGCAATGTAGTCTTTATTACCTAAATTATCAGCCACAAGTGATTCTTCCCTTGGGAAAACTCGAGTACCTGTGATCCCACAATAAGGAGAATGCTTGGAAGTATATGGGAACAAAGTGTAACTAGAACCATCTGTCTCCTGACCAAAGATGTATACATAACATTCTACAGAATTGGCAAACAACACTTTAAACTTATCTCCTTTGCGGATCGGATTAACTGTTTCGAACATAATGTCAGACGTTTTCTTTAAAGCGATGGTATTGCGACTATTCACATCTACCAAACCAAATTCAACAGCTAGTTTGTTGGCATTTTTGGCCGTTTCTTCTGCACTACCCATTGGGTGCAAACCGTAAGCTTCTCTGTTGAAATGTTGAAAATCTTTGTATCTGACCCATCCTATACCACGATCTCCCCAACGATCTCCCCAACTATTCATAATCTGGAAACTACCACCGGCTAGGTTATCATCATAACCAATGACACACATGGCATGTCCACCAAAACCTCTCATATTGTAATCGTTTTGACTAGGATACCATACTTTTTGACCGACCATTCTCGACATAAAAGTACCACCTACCATCATACCAATTACTACAGGAGCCCCCTGAGCCAGGTTTTGCTTAATGCCTGTGATGTCTGATTTATAGTTATTGGCACCCAAGGTCAAGCGGTTATAGCCACGTATTCTATTTTGTTGGCCTTTAGCAATTTGATTTCTGGATGGATAATTCTCACAAGTACGTTCATCGTATCTAAATTCATTGAAAGGAAGTGAGCCGTTTTGAGACATGGCTTTCATGGCATCCAACATATAGGCGCCTTGACAACCTTGAAGTTTAATCTGATTATATAAGTAAGAAGGACTAAACCTAACAGAGTTGGGACTTTGTCCGGTAGCTTTAGAATACAAAATGGTTTTAGCCGCATAAGCACTCGCCCATCCTACACAAGATCCTTGATTGCCTTGATTCAAAGCAGTTGGAGCAAAACGCTCCAAAGTAACTTTAGCCGGTAATCTGGCTGAATTCCCAAATCCATAACTCAAAGGCTCGAATACTTTAGCTTGATCAAATCTTTCCTGATCCAAAGAAGCACCCAGTGAAAAGCTAACATCACTAAAATCATCATTAGCAACATTAGTCATGGAACTAAAATATTGGCTTCCGCCAAGAAAAAAGTACCATACAGCACCTATTAATAACACAGGTATCAAAAGCTTCGGCCTTTTGAAAAGGAAGAGCAAAATAATAGGCAGTATTCTCAATAACATATTATTCCCACCCCCACGGTTGGGTTGATTGTTATTACCCTGTTGCGGGTCATCTTTTTCAATTCTGATTGGCATGACAATAGTTTTTGTTTTGTTGCTCTGAAATTAGGAAAAAAAGGAATGTTCTACAATTGAAATGAAGAATTGAGACATTAAGAATTTTTTGTGTAGGGTTTAGTGTGTAGTGTGTAGAGGGGTAATGCCACTACACACTACACACTAAACCCTACACCTATATGATGCATTTTGCAACATTTTATATTAAAAAATTATATTATATCAGTGATCTTTTTATATTTGTAATATATTTAATATGTAAAGATTTTTTAAGACGACAATAATAAACAAATTTCACCATGAACACATGGAACACTATCGAAACCAGCCAGTTGGCAATGGTACCTCGTGCCTTGCAACAACTAGAACTTCTCAGTCAATATAAGTGTCAGTTGATATTGACCCTTTTAAAATTAAATGGAAGTGCCACCAAGAAGATGATCATTCATCAGACTCAAATGGATCCTATTCAGGCAGAAAAAATCCTCAAGCAATTAAGTAAGTTTCAAGTAGTCGATAAAAGCCGCTATAAGGGGAAGACTTTGTATATCTACAATCCATACAGGATGAAACAGATTGCTAAGATTTGTAAGGCATTGGCTTCTTTTTGGAATTAGTATCAAAAAAGATTTAAACAGAGTTCTCAACAAAATAATAGCTTATCCACATTTAGGTCCCAAATATGGAAGTGTTATGTATAATGATTTATCCTGGTTTGGCTAGTGTAAATACATTGCTTTCTGTCTTATCCACATTTTTTTCCACATTGTGGAAAACGCATAGTATATGCTGTGGATAAAAAAAGCGACATACTTACTAAATCAATTATAACTTTATACAACAACAATAATTTAGAAAGCTAAATGTTTTGTTGAACTGACCGGTGTAGATAATTTTATCTACAATTCTGCAGGCCCCAACTTGCTTCGAAATCAGCTGATTATAGCCATGGAATTGTTGGTTGTTTCGAAGCAGGAATCCTGTTTTCTTTTCTACTAATTTGTCTTACTTAAGTTCTTATCATCATAATAATTAGTCTGTAAGTCTTTCATGGCTTTCACATAGAAAGTGATTTGACCAGTATGGTAAGAAAAATGCTCCATCACATGAATCAATATACTCAAGCCGGATTCATGATAGCATTGTACATCTCGCTTTTTCAACCAGGTCTCACTGGAAAGATTATCCAGGGTAGTATTCACATCTCTCTTGAGTGATTCTAACTGTTCAATTAAACCTACTTTATCATAACTCTTACGAGCATCAAACTCTTCCTGACGTTTCCTCACATCCGCTTGTTCACCTAAGCCTGACACCAACCATTGTCTTACATTACCGCACAAATGCAAGATCAAATTCCCAATGCTATTAGAGTTATCATTCGGCCGCTGCCAAACTTCCTCCTCAGAAATCAGACTCAAACATTTCTCAATTCGCTTATAATTCTCATCAAAAAGCCTGCGTCTACATTCTTCAATCAAAGCATTGTGAACTTGATCTTGAAAATACATTGCTATTTGTATTAAAAGTTTTATTTATTCATCATGGAGTCAAATGGAGTTCCACAGAGGTATTAAATAACCTCAAGACTCATGACCTATGACCTATGAGCAATGACCTATGTATTAAGCGCTCCACACACACTCAAAGTCTGTCCGGAAACATAAGTACTCATATCTGAACCTAAGAAGACACATACATCTGCTACTTCGTCTGCTTTACCCAATCTTCTTAAAGGAATATTAGTCAAATAAGTCTCTTTTACTTTTTCATCCAGGTGATCGGTCATATCGGTTTCGATAAAGCCTGGCGCGATCGTATTACAACGAATTCCACGAGAACCAATCTCCTTAGCAATGGACTTAGAAAAACCAATAATACCCGCTTTAGATGCTGCATAATTGGCCTGACCTGCATTGCCTGTGATCCCTACAATAGATCCCATATTGATGATAGATCCTGCTCTCTTCTTCATCATTGGACGAAGGATCTGCTTGGTCAAATTAAAAACAGACTTAAGGTTGGTAGCAATTACCTTATCCCACTGCTCTTCAGACATTCTCAACATCAAAGTATCTTGTGTAATCCCCGCATTATTGATCAAAATATCCACCTGACCAAAATCTTCTAACACTTGTTTTACGAGTTCGGCAGCCTGGTCGAAAGAACCTGCATCCGATTGATAAGCTTTAGCTTTCCCACCACTGGCATTGATCCCATAAGCAAGTGTTTCCGCAGGACCCGCAGAAGAACGATAAGTAAAGGCGACTTTAGCACCATGTTCAGCATATTTCTTTACAATGGCAGCGCCAATACCACGAGAACCGCCTGTAATCAAAGCAACTTTATCTTGAAGTAATTTCATTTGAAGTGAGTTTAAATTTAGGGGCCAAAATAAGTAAAATTACCCAAGTTGCGATAACAGAGTGAAGGTTAAATAACTCACTTAGTAACATGAGTTATCCCGAATTTTGTCTAAAGTCTAATCGCTACTCCTTCGGAGGCTGTCTAATCGTCCTACTGTCCTCATAAATTCAAAGCTATGCGACAATCGTCCCAAAGATTGCAACATTTATCACAAGATTTGCAACAAATGTCACAT
>JBCBCD010000364.1:0-6864 GCA_038530915.1 Bacteroidota bacterium | reverse complement strand
TCCTATCGTATGTCTCCTTGCTGTAAACCCAAGGCCAATCCTTTGCGAACTACCAAATGGCATATTGAAGCTCAACAATTGAGACTGTGGGGCTCCTTCAAACCCCAGCCATTGATTTCTAACCAAACCCGTAAATGTAGGTGCCCGGTCAAGGCCAGCATAAGCCGGGTTGTACCCCAGCTTATAAACCATAAATTGAGTAAACTGCGCATCTTGTTGTGCGCTGACTGTTAGTGTAGTAAGAAGAAATAATATATAGATTAATAAAGATTTTCTCATAAGTCTGAAATTAGTGTTTTTGGAATCGATTAACGATGGATATAGAAATATCCCTTCATAGGTTCAGTGTTCTCGTCCAGTTCAATAATGTAGAAGTAAGTTCCTACCGGTAAATCTTCTCCATTAAAAGTGCCATTGAAATCGTTATTGTAAGGTCGTTCGGATCTGAACACTTCGTCTCCCCATTGATTGAAAATGAAGACCCTACTTTGTGCAAATGCTTGTACGTTCAATAAACAAGGCACAACAAACGTATCATTAATCCCATCATTATTAGGGGTAATAATATTAGGTGCCACACACTCAGCATCTCCTCCGACCTCTAAAGTGACAGTAGCCACAGAACATTCACAGGTATTACTACAAAGTTCATATGTAAACTGGTCCGTCCCTACAAAATTGGCATCCGGCTTGTACTGGAATACACCTTCAGTTATTTCAACAAGGGTACCATTTGAAGGAGGAGAAAGTATACTTACTGAAGAATCTCTAAGAATCGTATCATTTGTCAATACACTAAACTCTTGTATTTGTCCAAATGGAACGGCAAAGTTGTCATCTACTGCAATAGGATTTCTCTTGTAAAATACATAAACCGTATCTCTACCTCTATCTCCACATAGATTATCATCCAATTGCCAAATGAACATATTATTGCCTTCTCTGAGATTTCTAACTTCTGTCATTGCATCAAACTCATCTGCTACTTCTACAAACTCGGGTGCGATCCACTCTCCAAAACTACCTTCTACCGGATCTTCAGCGTTAAGAGTAGCTGCTCCCAAATCATTACAAACTACCTGATCAAAACCAGCAAAAGATTGAGGATCGGTCACTACAATTAATACATTGTCATTAGACTCACCACAACCACCATCAATTGTCCATGTAAAACTGTAGATGTTACCAGGCTGTAAGCCCCTGATTACAGTATTTGGGTCGTTCACATCTTCGATGGTAACACCAAAAATATTTTGAGCTTCGGGTTGTGTCCAGGTCCCTACGCCTTCTGACGGAGCTATTGCTTCAAGAATTGTTGTTCTATCTCCACACAACTTCAAATCCTCACCTGCAAAAGCAGCTTCTTGAGAAGAAGTAGTAATTATCAAAGTATCTGAATCGTAATTTATACATGCCCCATTAGACAGCGTCCATGCCAGCTCGTAGATTTGACCTGCAGCAATGCCACTCACATTAGAATTAGGATTATTTGGATTGCTTAAAATTAGATTTCCAGCATTTTCATTGGCTGCTGTCCAACTTCCCATACCTACGCCCGGAGCAGCGGCCTGTAGCTGTATGGCCTCACCTTCACAAGCTTCTCTATCATCTCCTGCAAAAGCTCTACTCTCAGGTATAGTATTGATCTGAACTTCAACTGTTTCAGAATAATCCGAAATACAATTTCTAAGCTGTGATCGTACTCTAAATTCAAAGAAGCCATCTGTAAATCCATTTCCTAGATCTAGCACTAAAAAAGTAGTATCTCGCTCTGTCACATTTCCAAACGGATCTTCAAATAAGTACATTGCATTTGGTGTGTACGACGCACTATCTAATGACAACACAACTGGATCTTCATCGTCTAGACATATTGGATCCAATGGCAATAAATTTGGACTAGCCGGCGCAGAATTTACTTCAACAAATGAAGATACTTCCTCTGATTCACATCCATTCAAACTTACAATAACAGAATAGACTCCTGTATTTGAAACCGAATCAACATTTTCTATTAAAGGACGAGGAACAGAAGAAGTAAAACCAGGTCCCGCCCATCTATATTCGGCTCCAGGAAATACGTTGGTTAATAGCTCAATATCATTGCCCTCACAGACTGGACTATTGGTGACAATGCCGATTTCAGGTTTCTCGTTTACATTCAGGTTCAAAATACCCGATGTCTGACTGTCACATCCATCAACAGTAACAAAAACAGTGTATTCACCTGCATCAAATGTTCTAATGTTTGAAACGACCAATGAAGGACTCGTTGTAGTTCTTACTCCAAAAGGTGTACTCCAATTGTAGAAAACCTGATTGCCAGAATAGGCATTCGTTTCAATGGTCACCAAATCACCCTCACAAACATTATTTCCACCAATTTGACTAAGTGAAGGTGTGGTAGGAGGTGTAGGAGGCTCGCCAATAATTAGCTGTGTATTTCTAGGCGCGGACTCACATCCATTTTGATCCGTTACAATCAAGCTGTAGGTTCCATTGTTATCAGAAGTAGCACGAATAATAGTCGCTTCTTCTTCATTTGATGTAAATCCATTTGGACCTGTCCAATTGTAGGTAAATGAAGTAGATGTTGGATGGAAAACAGAAGCCGAAAGTGTTACATCTTCAGGGCCATCCTGACAATCGCGTGCATTGCTACTTAAAGCAGTAATAACTGGATTTTGCAGTACTTCTATCTGTACAGAATCAATGCTTACACATCCTTCCTCTGTAACTATTTCTAAGTAGTAAGTTCCTTGGGAACCCAATTGAACATTACTAATCAATGAATTCTGTTGGCCTGATTCATATCCACCAGGACCTGTCCAATTATAATCTGCATTTACTATACTTGGACTTCCCTGCAAAGTCACTGCTTGGTCTTCACAAATAGACTCTGAAGTTACACTAGCTACAGCTATAGGCCTTGGAGAAATGACAATATTGATTGGTTCAGAAACTTCAGATTCACAACCTGCTTCTGACCTGGCTACTGTACGCCACAGTCCACTCTCTGACACTTCAGATTCAACAATCGTAATCTCTGGGCCAGAAGTATAATTCCTTGCCGGAGAAAACCAAGTGTAGGACATACTCGTACGATTCACATCTCTCAACCTTAATGCATCACCTTCACAAACAGGTGCGCTGGAACTAATCAATGGTTGTGCAGGACGTTCTAATACAACTACTTCAATATCCTGAATTTCGGAAGGACACGAATTCTTGAATACTGTCAATTCATAAGAACCACCATTAGATATTGATATTTCCTCTATTAATGGTGCCTGATTGGTAGAAGAAAATCCGTCTGGACCTGCCCATTGATAAGTAATGCCATCTCCAAATGCATTCGATCTCAATTGTAATTCCTGACCTTCACAAATAGAAAATACAGTTTGTTCAGCCAATGGCAAAGGAACAGCATTTGTTCTCACACTAAAAGCAGTAGAAGGTTTTGATATACAACCATCTACTTGTATCTCCAAATAATAATCATTAATGCCTTCATTATGTGGCCCCGGAATAGTTAATCTTGAGCTGGAAGTTGATGCTAATAGTATTCCACTTCCAACTTGACCCCTGTACCAATTGTAAGCCACATTAGCACCAGTAGGTGTTAAGTTAGAATTCAGCACAATATCATCTGTCACACATATATCTTCTGTACCGGAAATACCAGGTGTCAAAGGTAAATCTTCAATCGAAACTTCAATTGAAGCTTTCGAGCTACAGCCTGTTATACCTGTAACTTCTACCGTATAAGAACCCGCATTATCCGAATCTACATTCGGAATAATTGGATCTTGAAGATTAGAAGTGAATCCGTTAGGACCAGTCCATTCATAGGTGTAGATAATCCCACCTTGTGCCGGTGGTGGGGCAGCAAATAAGAATAAAGTATCACTTCCACACAAACCTGAATTGGCATTAGGAGAAGGCTTTAAGGTTTCTACCCTTACAATTGTTTCACAAGTAGAAATATTTCCGGAAATATCCTCAACCCTCAAAGTTACCAATGTAGTATCTCCTGCATCTTTACAGTCGAACGTATTAGGAGATAGAGTCATACTGCTTATTCCACAATTGTCCCAACTACCAGCATCAATTGAAGCAGCATCTACCGTTTGTTCATCTAAGCCTGATGGATTAATGAATATTGTAGTGGGTTGACACAATGCCAGAGGACTTTGTCGATCTTCAACAGTTATGGTAAATGAACACATCCCTTCATTTCCATTGATATCTTCTAAGGTGTAGAACACTTCGGTTGTCCCTACATCAAATAAATGAGTAGGACGAATAACTGGTGCTTGCATTTGTGTTAAAGGAATCTCAGTGGCCCCTTGCGAGAAGTAAGAAGGTTGCAATTCTCCATACTCAAGCTTAGCAAACATGTATGTCATACTATCAATTAAAGAACCATCCATCAAAGTATCAATAGGACCACAAGGATTGATTCCATCTCCAGGAATTCCCGGAGGTACTTGTATATCATTGACTTCTGCGAGGAAGGTGATGACTCCATCAGTAGCCCAGGTGTTGAATTCATCAGATGTAAAAGTCATCACTGTTTGGCCTTCCGTATTACAACTAGCATCACCCAGATTAGTACGCCCAATCTCATTTCCATTTTCATCATAAAACCTCACAAAAGCTCCAACATCATTAAAGTTACCTTTAAAATTGAAGGTTAAGGTCACTTGACCAACAGCATTGGCAGAAACACCATTAAAAACAAACTCCTTATTATTAGCCAGAAAATCATTCAGGTTAGGATCGTTTGTGAAGGTGAAGAAAGCACTACTAGTATCGCTAGGTACAATCTGTTCAAATTGACCAATCACTGCGCAATTGTCTGAAGCGCCATCTGGTAGTGGTAAAGTGATGGTTGCCACACAAGTATCTGGATCTGAAACTACTACAATATCTGTAGGGCAATCAATAGTTGGTGGTATGTTGTCAATCACCTCTATCCATTGCATACAACTGTCTACATTGCCTGCACAGTCAGAAATATAGTAAGCAATTTTATTAATTCCTTCCGGCAATTGTAAAGTGATTGGCATTACCGGATTGACCATGGCCGTATCACCATCATTGATGACGTATTCAAACCTAAGGTTTTCCAAGCCCTTGCTTTCAAAGCTCAAGCGAGCATGGATTTCATTACCATTGTCACAAATGGCATTTACAGCTGATCTGCCACTTAATCCTTCAGGTACATTTGGCTCAAGAACCAGGTCTATCCTACCATCCACAGCCCAAGTCTCAACTTGAGTACTAGTAAGTGTGATCGTAGTCAATGAAGTATCATTACATTGAGTCAATGTATTTCTGGTTCTACCTAAGAAAGTGCGTCCTTCTCCATAGATAGAGAAAAACTCCGTTAACTGTTCTGCATCCACATTTCTCAGTTGTATCTCTAAGGTTGCCTCCATGCTCGAAATATCAAGAGGCAGTGGAATAGGAATAGAAAGATGAACTGTATCTACAGGCACATCACCCGGCGCTCCCTGAGAAGTGTCATAGGTTAGTCTTATAGAATCAGCAACAGCTATCATTTCAGATGTCAAGGAACAATTTTCTTCCACTACAGGAGGGAATAAAGTGAAGTTCGCTAAACAGTCTAATGTATCAGTAGAAACGCTTATCGTATCATTGGTACAATTTAAGATGGCTGGTGGGATGGTATCAAATACCATAAAGGTGGCACTTGAAGTATCTCTATTTCCTCTTTCATCCTGTACAATAAAATCTACTGCCAGGTTATATATCCGCTGAGCAGAATCGACTGGGTTACAATTAGGATCAGGTAGGCCATTCACCGGCACTCCATTATCGCTGTATTGAATAAACCAATTGAGGTTGCCATCTAAGGTGTAATTATCACTTGCAATTGCTCCGCCAAATCGTTCATACCAACTCCTGTAAATGCTATCCAGGTCAGTACCCACTTCACAATAAATAGTAGTATCATTAGCGGGAGTAGAAATCATAGGTGGCAAAGTATCTCTTACGGTAATGGTCCATAATAAAGTAGTATCTATCGTTTGACAACCGATTACTGTATCTATTACCCATGATCTCACAATGACCTCACTACCCGGCATACCGGAAATATTGTCATTTTGAAAACCTACCAAAGTAGTATCAGAACTACAGTTTTCTATTAAAGAAATGGTATCTATTTTTTGCAACTCTATCAAGCTGGCTCGATCTGCTATTACTGTATCTTCCGGAAAAGTAAACTGAATGGGTATCGTATCTTTTATTCTTATGACCTGAGTCAAACTTATGGCTATATTATTCCTGGAATCTTTGGCCTGCCATATGCGTTCTAGTGTATAATCATCTCTACATATACTGTCTTTCACCGTTTCACTAAAAAGATCCAGGATGGGATTAGGATCACAATCATCTACCACTATTGGAGGTGGCAATCCGGCCAAATCATTGGCACAGGTGATTGTAGTATCCAGAAATGGCAATGTAATTACCGGTGGATCATCCAGTCGAATGACAAATTGCCTCACTGTATCTGTATTCGCACAGGAATCAGCAAAAATCCAGATTCTCCATAAAGTATCCTGACTAACATTAACTCTTGAAAATGAGAATTCCATTCTTATTGTGTCAATGATCGTTCTCAAGGTGTCACCAGGTACCGGACCTGGAAAATTGAGTTGAATGTCATATGAAGTATCTACTGCAATTAACGAAGGGGCAGGAGGTACAGGATCATCACAATCATAAAATACAGTGTCTTGAGGAAGAATTATGGTTGGTGGAGAAGTATCTATAGTCGTAAGTGAAGCTCGCCAATAGGTAATATTACCACATGCATCTTCAATACTATAT
>JBCBCD010000363.1:0-6884 GCA_038530915.1 Bacteroidota bacterium | reverse complement strand
ATTGTAAAACTTAAAGTCCACTTTTTCTTGATAACTTCACTTCCGACGACATCTTGTAATCCTGTGATGGCTGCTCTTATAGAAATTCAACACCAACCTTTTCAAAGAACTTCTTCTTAAACCTACTGCTTTTTCCTTAAAAATAGGATCGCTTAACTCTGCTGAATATTCCAAAACCATGACTTACTGCTTTTCCCAAAGCTAGATAATCAGCTAGCATTAGGTCGACTCGGAAGGTAACATCGAAAGCGATGAGCGGGGTACCTTTGTGGTAGATTTTATGACCTTCATCCATATTGGTGATTTGAAGTTTGAATTTGCTGGGGATGGTCCAGGAAAGGCCTTTGGCTAGTGCAATTATATTGTTGGCTAAGATTTTTTCGAGGTATTGAATGCGTTCTACCATGCCGGGGAGGGATTTCCATTCGATGTAGTTTTCTTGATTGAGGGCGATCCAGTTGAGTATTTGGTAGTTGTGGAAATCTTCTGTTTTTAGGAGACGACGCTGTTTGGGATATATTTCTTCTATTTTAAGTTGTCTTTCTTCATCTTTCCAACGGATGACCCACTCACGAGAAGCCAAGAAAGATTGCAGCTGATCGATGCCTTCGTTGATCGCTAGTAAAGCCGCTTTATTTCTAAAACGACGATATTGGATACGTGGATAACGGTAGATGAAAGAACCATCGGGTTTGTGGTTGTGAAAAAGGTCAAATTCAGCTCCGGCTACCTCACTTATGGCACCTCGCCAATTGACCAACTCACGGCGAGTAATTTCAAGGTCGAAGTGGGCATGTAACATTTTGATGATTGGGGCTTCTTGTTCTAACATTTTTTATGGATTCTATTTGTCTGTTTGCAAATTTACATTAAATTTACTGGTAGATTACACTGCAAAACTAAATTAATGACTCCAGCAAACCTATACCTTCAAAGTATTCTACAGGATATTAAAAAAAGTCCTAACCTACCTTCTAATGGTTTATTGGATTCATTACTCGTTTCACTTCAAGACAAAGATCAAGTAATTTTAGATAAAGCTTTGGAATTGAGCATTGCAAAAGATGTTTACCCACAAGCTAGTGCTGCTGTATGTCTTCAGTCGATTTTTGCCAATATTGATGCCAAAGAAATGCAATGCACTGATCCCGAAAAAACTTTTTTTGACCAACAAAGTATCGGCTTCAACGCTACTTTTTTTCCTACTGCTACTCCTAAGGCAAATGATTTGTCAACAAACTGGAAAAGTGACTTAGGCAAAATTTCTTTATCTTCTGTAACTGATTCCGAAAAAGGAGATCGACTACTCAGTTTATTGTTTAAATATGGTTCTTTTCTACCAAGCCATTATGAGGCAGATGTATCACTTTATGATCATGCCAGAATCAAAGCTGCACTAGCTGTGTGTCTGGCTAATGGTGAGGACTTTCTATTGGTACATGGTGGAGTAAGTGGAATACAAAAATATTTGTATGATGTAATCCGTCGAAGAGCAGCCAAATTATTGAAAGGTAGATCATTCTATTTGAAATTATTGCTGGACTCGGTCATACTAAGACTCATTACTGATCTGGGTATTTTCAGAGCCAATGTATTGTATTCTTCAGGTGGCAACTTTGCCCTCTTAGTTCCGGCTTCACTGGAGGATCAACTGAAAGAGCTGGAAGATCAGATCGCCATCAACTTATTCAATGAACATCAAATGTCGCTTTCTTTTGAGATGGCTTGGTCTCCATTATCGCAACAACAAATCAAAGATGAAATGTTGTATCAGTCTTGGGAACAAATCGGGCTTATGATGACAAAGAAAAAAGCACAACCTTATCTACAGAGCTTAATTGCTTCAGCTGGAATCAATTTGACTCAACCCAATACTAGTGGAAGTGGGTACCAATATTTTTTCACCCCACAAGAAGTAGGTGGAGAAGTTTCAGCTACTGTTAAGAGAGATGCCATCTCTGGTGATGAACTTCGTCAAGGACAGTTTCAACCATTGGAGAAAGAAGCTGATAATGAGCTATTTGTGAGTAATCTTACCACCCAACAAATACAATTAGCTCGTTTACTGAAAGATCAGAAAAAACTTGAAGCATACATTTCGCCTTCATTACACAATAATAATAATAGTTCTAAAAATCACCTCAATGCCGGTAAACTGGGTATCAACTGGACCATAAGTGACAGATCTAGTATTATTCCCGATACCCAAAAGTTTAGCCTCAAGCTGAATGAATTTATTTTAGAAGAAAGCATGGCTGATGATGAAAGTTTTCAGATTGAATTGTACGGCGGTAATGATTCCCCAAAATATACATCCGGTGAAAATAAAAATGACACCAAGCCATACGAAGATCTGATCGATGAACAAGATAAAGTAAAGAAGCTGGGTGTACTTCGAATGGATGTTGATGATTTGGGAAAGACATTCACAGATGCTTTTGACAAAAGAAAATATTCTAACAGAACTTGTACCTTGAGCAGATACGTTTCTCTAAGTAGACAGTTGGATTATTTCTTTAAAGGCTACCTTAATCACATTTGGTCCAATAATGAATTGTACAGAGAACACTTGCTCATCCTCTACTCAGGTGGGGATGACTTATTCATCATTGGTAAATGGGATGTTTCTATTGCTTTTGCACAAGACATTTATACCAATCTCAAAAAATGGGTTTGCCATCATCCGGGCATTAATATTTCCGGAGGTATTGCGATGGTCAATGCTAAATTTCCTATCAGCAAATCGGCAGATATGGCCGGAGAAGCAGAGGATTTAGCCAAAGATTATTCCTACAATGGCAAGGCTACTAAAAATGCCTTAACACTCTTTGGCATTCCTTTGAATTGGGAAAGAGATATGCCCACTGTTGTACATCTCAAAGATGAATTATTCCAGTATACTACTAAAAATATCATTTCAAAAAATATTTTGGGTCGATTGATGTCTCTTTACCAGGATCGCAATTTACAACAGTTGGAAGATGCGATTCCTGCATGGCGTTGGACGACTGCCTATATCATTCATAAGATTGCTCAACCGCTCAATAGAACCAGTTCATTAGAAAAAAATCAAGCTGCTATTTTTCTAAAAAGCCTTTCTACCGGAATATTCTCCAACAGCTTTGAAGGGAAAAAACTAGAAAGTCAGCACGATTTCTTCACACTAGTTTATGTAGCTGCTCGTTGGGCAGAATTGTGTTACCGCGATAAATCAAAAGAAAATGAGTAGAATAAAATCAAATTTTAGACCCAGAGATGCTTTCAAGACCGAATGGATAGCCACAAAAATCGATAATGATTGCATCGATTACCTGGAAAACATGGGTTTCTACCTTACCGATAAAAAGGATGAAAAAAGTCGTTTCCCGGGTAGAAGAGCAGTCACGACTTCACAACTCAGAAATATCTTTGGTGAATTAAAGCGTATAGAAACGCTTGCTACTGAAGGCTGGGAAAAAGTTGATGAAGCCTTTCAAATGTTGAGGCCAACCATTGCCTATGCCAGTGCAAGAGTACTCACACGATCGAGAGAATCCCGAATAACGGACTTGAGAGAAGTATTAGAAAGGGCTCATTCTGCAGTAAGCAATCAAGCTGAGGATACTCAAAAAGTGGAAAGCTTCAAACGCTTTTTAAAGTTCTTTGAAGGCATACTCGCTTATCACAAAGTATACGGAGGTAGAGACTAAATCCTATTCATTAAGACTTTAATTTTTCAACCATATGAAATTAGAAAAAAAGATCCTCATTCAAGGACACATACTTGCTGAAACCGGTATCATGGTAGGTGGTAGTGGTTCTGCTTTTGAAATCGGTGGCACTGACAAACAAGTAGTTAGAAATCCGATCAACAGAATGCCCTATATCCCAGGGAGCTCAATCAAAGGCAAAATGCGTTCGCTTCTGGAACTGAGTGAAGGCACCATTGATTCTAGTGGTAGAGGCAATGGGCCTACCCTGAACCCCAATCACATTGCTGCACAATTGTTTGGTCACATAAAAAGGCCCGGTGTTCAAGGTGATACCCAACAACCCTCCAGAGTAATTGTCAGGGATGCTGAATTAATAAATGCGGAAGATTTTGAAGGCAAAACAGAATTGTTGTACACAGAAATCAAAGCTGAAAACTCCATCGATCGCATTGATGCATCTGCCAATCCACGCTTTTTTGAACGTGTGCCTAAAGGAGCCAAATTTGGTTTGACCATCATCATCAATGTATTTGATGAAGATCTCAATAAAGCAGAATTCCTTAGTACTACTTTACGAGCAATGCAATTGGTACAGGATGATTATCTGGGTGGTAGTGGTTCCAGAGGTAATGGGCAGGTGAGTTTCCATATCGCTTCAATAGAAGAACGTACGGAAGATTATTACAAAGGCAATTCCACTGCCAATAAAACTCCTACTGATCAGATTCCTGAAAATTTGAGAATTAAACAAGAAGAGAATGCCTAAAATCTCGTACAATATTGTTCGATTATTCTTTAAAACACCACTCCATTTATCGAGAGGTACCAGTGAAATGTCTAAAGGGCATCATCATCTGATGTCTGATACGCTTAAGTCCGCTATCGTATCGACGGCTCCTTTACTTTACAATTGGGATCAAAAAGAGATGGAAGCCTTTTTCCAATCATTCATTGTCAGTTCTGCCTTTCCCTTCTTTGATGGTGATAAGTATTTGTTTCCCAAGCCATATGCTGCTAATCTTAACTTAACAGATGCCCAGCAGGGAAAAGAAAGAAAACTAAAGAAAAGGATCCATTACCTGGATCAGGCATTTTTAGAAAAAACACTTCAGGGTGAACTCTGTGAAATATCTCTGAGTCAATTGTATCAAGAAAGATCCATTGCCAGTAACACACCACCCCAAACGATTGATCCTGAAACCAATGATGCTGTTGTTTTCCAAGCAGAAACCATACTCAGAATCATGGTACCCAGGAAAAATGAGCCCGATCAAGACGATACACAATTGTATTATATCGAGCGCTTGTTTTTTGCACAAAATTGTGGCTTGTACTTTATGGTCAATATGTTGGATGAAAATTACAAAGAAGCTTTGTTTAGCATTTTGCGACTATTGGCAGATACCGGTATAGGAACGGATAGGAATACCGGGCATGGAGTTTTTGAATTGGGTAATAAACACGATTTTGACACCATAGAAGTAACTGTACCAGAAAGCAGCAATCAATTGCTCAACTTGTCTTTATACTGTCCTACAGAGCAGGAGTTTTACAGTGATTTATTGAATAAGAGTCATTACAAATTGATCAAAAGAGGCGGATACATTTCTTCAGAACAATTTGAAAGCTATCTCACTTACCGCAAGAAGTCGGTACATATGTTTAAAGAAGCCAGTAGTTTTCCTTCTACTGAAAATGAGCAAGCCAATACAGCTAAGCAAAACGTCATCCATAGAGGTCAGGTACATGACTTGGTACCAGATATATTAAGTGGTCAAGCTAACATTTGGCGAGATGGCCGAGCAATATTTTTTCCCATGAAAACCACTGCCTCATGAAACTAAACACCAACTATAAGATAGAATTAGAGATTCTCTCACCTCTCCACATAGGTACAGATCAACAAAATGACTGGACCTTAGGAATAGATTATGTGGTGGATCGCCAAAAACTATATATTCTTAATAAAAATCTGGTTTGGCGCAGTTTGGATCAAATTTCGCAAGATCGATACATCAACTTCCTGGAAAAGAAGAACCTCAGGCAGTTGGCAAAATTCATAAAAGAGCAACTCGACCTGGAGAAAATATCTGATCACATCCTACCTCAAGAAGACACCCTTTCAACCAATGACATCAAAGCCCTGATTAGAGATGGCAATGGTCATCCTTATGTACCGGGATCTTCTATTAAAGGAGCAATGGCAAGTGCAATTTTGAATCAATTGCATGAAAAATACAAAAGTGGGAAAATCAGCAAAAATATTGAGCAAGATTTATTGGGGAGTTTTAGTAAAAACATTATGCGCTTCATCCGTCCTTATGATGCCAGTTTCAACATACAAGATACCGAGGTCAATATTATAGAGTTACTCAATCTGTATGACGAAGGTATTGAATGGGTGAGCGATTTCAAAGATAATTTTTTTATTGCTCAACAAAACATCATCCCCAAAAAGCAATCCACCTTCCGCCTCAGCATAGCAGATGGGCTCGGAAAAGTCATCAACCGACAAGAAAACATACAAGACAAACGCTATCTTCCGAAGTATTACAAACAAGTCATCAAGGAAGACCCAATAACACATCTATTTGAAACCATCAATGCTTATACGCTATCACACATAAGAAAAGAAAAACAGTTTTTTGAAGAATACCCCAATGATGAGGCCACAGATTCCATCATGGCAAAACTCAATGAGTATGAAGCCTTGACACAAGAAGACAATCTCAGCTGTGTACTCCGCATGGCAGGAGGAAGCGGTTTTCACAGCATTACCGGCGACTGGCGTTTTGATGATCACACCAGCACCATCACTGTACCCGATCGACAAAATATGGTCTACAATTTTAAGAATAAACAAAGAGAACCAGCAAGATACAAGTCAAGGAAAGTTGTGGCTAGTTTTATGGAGTTGATGGGATTTGTGAAATTGAGAGTTGTTAAAAACTAAAAGCTTTAATATGTTAAAACTTTATCTCAATAAGTTAAACCTTAAAAGTATCAAAGGATTAAAAAAGCTATCTGATTATTCCTTTAATAAAACAATTAACATAGTACATGTAAATGATTCAGTTGAAAAAAATGCACTGCTTTTTGCAATTTATTGTGCTATTATTCATGTATTTGAAGTAATAAATAATAATGAAAATACAGTTGACCTTACTCAAATATATAAAGAACATTTAATTG
>JBCBCD010000362.1:0-6897 GCA_038530915.1 Bacteroidota bacterium | reverse complement strand
GAGATGCATTCATATCATCTTTTTATATTTGGTCAAATTAGATTATTATGAAAAACCGGAGAACCTTTATTAAACAGTCTGCAATATTATTAGGTGCGGTAGGCACAGGCTTAGGATGCCAACCTTCCAAATCTGATGAGTCTACAATTATTGAAAACTCACCAACTGAAATTTTTCCAACGATTATTGCTACCTGGAACAATCAAAAAGCTACTGCCGCTGCAATGAAAGTATTAAATGATGGGGGCAGTGCTTTAGATGCTGTTGAAGCAGGTGCAAAAGTGCCGGAAGCTGACCCAAAGGATGTTAGTGTAGGTTATGGAGGCCATCCAGATAGAAATGGGATTGTCACTTTGGATGCTTGCATCATGGATCATTTGGGCAATGCAGGCAGTGTCACTTTTTTACAAAACATTAAGCATCCAATCAGCGTAGCCAGAAAAGTGATGGAGGAAACTTCACATGTAATGCTAAGTGGTCAGGGAGCACTAGATTTTGCCCTTTCTCAAGGCTTCGAGGAAGAGAACTTGTTAACCGATTCCACTAAAAAGATTTGGGAGAAATGGAAAAAGAAACAAGAAACCATGACGATAGGTGAAGAAAATCATGATACGATTGGATTATTAGCCTTGGATAATGAAGGAAGGTTATGTGGAGCTTGTACTACCTCCGGTGCAGCTTACAAAATGCATGGTCGGGTAGGTGATTCTCCGATCATTGGTGCAGGTATGTATGTTGACGGAGAAGTGGGAGGGGCTGCAGCTACAGGTTTGGGTGAATTTGTAATGAAAACGTTGGGTTCATTCCTTATTGTTGAGTTGATGAGGAATGGAGCAACGCCTCAGGAGGCTTGTGAAGAAGCCATCAATCGGATTGTAAAAAAATATAAGAATCAAGTAGAAGAGGAAGGTTTTCAAATAGGCTATTTAGCTATGAATTTAAAGGGCGAATACGGTTACTATGCCATTCGTAAAGGTTATTCTGTAGCTGTAGCCTGTAAAGGTGAAAACCAAAACTTTGTGTCTAATTTCGCACTTTAGTATAAATTCGTAATGCGAGGCGAATGAAAAGAAGGAATAGGAGATACATTATTCCAAGTATCAAAAGTAATACCAATAAACTGGTGTACTCAGGGTAAGGCAATCCAAGACCAAGTAGCATAGCAAAAGTCCAGTTTTCGTAAATTAAGGCAGGTGATGCCCAAAATGGTTCATCTGGTAACTTTGCAACACTGTGGACAAGAAAAAGTAAAATAATGATACTTAAAATGGCCAATGCTAAGGCTATGTATTTGATTGTTTTGGGTTTCATTTTTGTGTATAAAAAACTTAAGAAAGAAATAAGTTTTCAAACGAGAAAAAACAGAGATGAAAAAGGGAATCATTTTATTATTTATGACTTTTTTACTTTGTGCTTGTCCAGAAGATACTGTCGAATTAGCAGGAACAACTTGGACAATCATAAGTATTGAAGATCAGAAAACCAATGCTGATGATTGGCGAGTAGCCTTTGATGAAGAAAATCGTTTTTCAGCTTTTCTGGGCTGCAATAATATGTTTGGTTCAGTTAGCTTAAAAGCTGAGCGCATTAAAATAGGGCCAGTAATGAGTACAAAAATGGCATGTAGAGATATGAATTTTGAAGATCGTTTTGTACAATTGGCAGAAGGTATTGATGGCTATAAAACAGAAAATGACTTGCTTTATTTATATATAGCAGACAAAAAAGTAATGACACTACAACAATCCAAGCGCAATGATTAATAAACTCACCTCTATTCCTACTCTGGCAGATATTAAAGAGACCCATCAGGCGATCCAAAAATTTATTCATAGAACGCCCATTTTAACGAGCGAGTCGATCAATAAGATTGCAGGTACTCAAATTTTCTTTAAATGTGAGAACTTCCAAAAAATCGGTGCTTTTAAAATGCGAGGAGCTGCGAGTGCCGCAATGAGATTGACAGAAGAAGAAAAAAATAAAGGCTTAGCTACTCATTCTTCGGGTAATCATGCTCAGGCAGTGTCTAGAAGTGCCCAAATCCTTAATATTCCTGCTTATATCGTAATGCCGGAAAATGCTCCTTCTGTAAAAAGAGCAGCTACCAAAGGCTATGGAGCAGAAGTCATTTCGTGTGCTTCAACACTTCAAGCTAGAGAATCGACTTTAGAAAGAGTAGTGGCTGAAAAGGGAGCAACCTTTATTCACCCTTATAACGATTACAATGTCATTGCAGGACAAGCTACAGCTGCTTTAGAGCTATTGGAAGATGTCTCTGATTTGGATATTGTAATGGCTCCGGTTGGTGGCGGTGGATTGATGAGTGGATCAGCTTTGACAGCCCATGCGCTCAATCCCAAAATCAGAGCCATTGGATCAGAACCCAAAGAAGTAGATGACGCTTACCGATCTCTACAAGCAGGAAGTCTCCAAATCAACGAAACAACCAATACCATCGCAGATGGCTTGAGAACCACATTAGGAGAGAAAACGCTTGAAATACTTAGACGAGAATTGGAAGAAATTATTTTGGTTGAAGAACAAGAAATCATCGATGCCATGCGCATGGTATGGGAGCGTATGAAAATTATCATTGAACCTTCCTGTGCAGTACCATTAGCCGCAGTCTTGAAACAGAAACAGAAGTTTGCCAATCAAAGAGTCGGAATTATTATTACAGGCGGTAATGTGGATTTGAGTAAACTTCCATTCTAATAACTCCATGTAACTTTAGCGACTCCGTGGTAAATAAACTTCCGAGACCTTTGGAATTCCATATTCCTCAGGACTTTCCAATGGCCTACTCGCTCGCACTATTGATAAGAGGCGTTCTTCAACGAAATTAGGAGTACCTCTTTTCAAGCTTTGTATGCATACATTATCAGAGCCAGAAGAATGTATAATCTCTCCGTTACCCAAATAGATAGCGACATGTGTAATGCGTTCTTTTTGTTCAGGGCTGGCTTTTCTACCAAAGAAAATGAGATCGCCTCTTTGTAAATTAGCTAAAGTGGTATCTACCTCAACAGGCATTCCTGTCCGTACTTGTTGAGAAGCATCTCTGAGCAATTGATAGCCATTCATAAAAAAAACCGTTTTGGTAAAACCACTGCAATCCATTCCTTTTCCTGAGGTGCCACCCCAAAGGTAAGGACGCCCCAAGTAGTTGGTGGCAGTAGAGATGATGTCTTCAACTGTAGCATCAGGTCGAGCCAACCAATTGGATAAAAAGGCTAAGTTCTCAGAAGGAATATAAGCCTGACGACCATCTGGATATGCTACTTTGGACATAATACCTTTAGAAGCAACCAACTGAAGAATATTGCCGCTAATTAAATCTGATACTCTTTCTGCATTTTCATCAGTAGTAGAAATGCTGAAACCATAATCTTTCAAGTAGATGACTTTCTCACTATTTTGCCATTCTTCAAAACTCTCATCATCCATCCATTCAAAACCACCCGGATCCAACCAACCTAAATACCCTTCAGGAGTTTGTACAAAAAACCAATCGCCCTCTTTTTTATAGATATTTAAAGGAGTACCCAGAGTGGCTTGTGTCGATAACTCTGCAGAATGCTTTGGATTGGAACGAATATTACAAACAGAGACATTTACTACTCCTTTGGTTTTATTAGCATTATCACCCAAATTAGGAAGCATAGTGATGCTATCTATGACAGCGATTTCACCCAACTGTGACTTAAATTTATTGTATGCTTCAGGGAGAGTAGTTTCTCCACGCAAAATTATTTTACCTGCTTCTTCAGTGGCAGTTACATCAAAACGATTAAGTCTACGATCAGGTACAAACTCTTCTTTAATGGATTGAATATAAGTATTGACATTGGCAGTAGCTAGTTGCTGATTTTTTTGAGTACATGAGAAAGTTAAAAGGACTATGAAGCTGAGAAATGCTATTTTGCGAAACATGGATTGATGGATTGTGAGTTTCTAAAGTAAGAAAAAGGCTTGAAAAATGGATGAAATCTATTTCGATATAGTGAAGTCAAGAGTAGAAGACTATAAAGTAGTGGACATTTACATCAATGGTTGGAACTTAATAGAACGATTACATGCTATTGAACTTCCTTTTGCCGCTAATGAAGGCAACCCCAGCCTGGCTGGTGCTTATGAAGGACTTCCTCCCTTGATGGTCTTGCCGCCCAATAAGCATTTTTGGGGCCAAGGCAATAAGGATTACACCTTACAAGATGGGCGAACGGTCTTATATGAATATGCTTATTCAGGAGTACCCGGTGAGTGGAGCTTTGCGGTAAAAATTGAAGTGGATTCAGAAGGAGTGAGTTGGGATGCATTTGGAAATCCTAAAAGGAACTCCTGGTTTTATGGCGTATTGGGAAATTATCAATTTGATCTTGCTCAATATAGAGATGCTTTGAAAGATGCAAAAAACAGGAGCTATTAAAAAAGGCCGAAAAGCATTGCTTTTCGACCTTTTTTAGTCAAGTAAGTATTGGACACTATACTATCTATAAGCTGTTCTCTTGCGAGCGTTGCTCTGAACAGTTTGTTTTGTTTGAATACTTGCTACATTATTTACCTCCATGCAGTTAACTTTCATCGTTCTGCAGAATCCATCTGCATTACTCGCCATTTTGTCATATTCTACTTGACCTCTGTTGAAAGCAATGTTTTCTCTGAATTCACAACCTTCAAAAGAAGGAGCATATTTACAATCAGAATATTTGGTATAAACAACTGCACCGAAAGTTGCAATATTTTCAATGAAGATTGAATTTCTGACTACAGGATAAGCAAATCCTTCTACGGCGCTATTGTAAATAACACCACCATTTAATTCTGCAATATTATTCTCAAACTGAGAATCGGTAATAACAGGCTTGCAGTGACCTTGATTCAAGCTGTAGTTGTAAATAGCTGCGCCATAGAAAGCGTAATTATTTACAAAACGACAGTTCTTGATAATTGGGCTTGACAACTCTCCATCAGCAATATTGAAAATTGCAGCACCACAACTTGTTGGATCATCAGGATCACCCCAACCTTCGATGGCCTCACCTTCTGCTACTACAAAACCGTCTAGAGCTGTACTAGAAGAAACATTTTTGAAAATAACTACTGTATGAGAATTATCTTCAGTTGCTTTTTCTTCGCCTATATCACCACTTAAAACCGTAATGTGTTCTTTCCAATCACGCTCTTCAAGTGTAACTTCAGTACCTGCGAATCCACCGAATAATTGAATGCCATCCTTAATATTGAAAGAAATTGATCTGTCTTGAGTCGTTGTAGGAAGATAAATCCCTTCAGCTACCCAAATCTGGTCACCAGCTTGAGCCTTATCCAAAGTTGCTTGCAAGTCTCCTGTCGCTGAGTCCCATGCTTTTCCGTCGCCTGTACCATTCTGTTTTACGTGCCACACCTGCTGTGCAGAAAGAGAAGTGATCCCACATAAAACGAAGGCAATAAGTAATCCTAGATTTTTCACTTTACTTTTCTTTTGAAGTTGGATAATTAACTAGCAGTCTTACTGTCAGCAAAATGCTAGTAAGTGATGCAGGTGAAAAATAAATGGTATTACTACCACACAGTTGCCACCACCTGCTTCTTAGGTGTGCCAAACGTTTTAGTTGGATAGTATGGATTCAATTCGTTGACGTACTTTTAAACGCCTTGATATATACATATTGGATTCTTCAAAAACAATAAATCAGCTAAAAATCAATTACACGATTTCATTACTACAATATTAGACTGATAATTTTTTTGGGTGTCACTATTGGATACCCTTCAATGGCATGTAAATGGCTATCTTATTGTTTTCTCATAGAGATGTGAAAGAAGATGTCAAAGCATCTTTTAGAAGTTATATAGTATGAGTGCTCTAAATGAGCTGTGTGCTTGACACAAATATAAAATATATCTTTGAATCACCAAAAAGATTTTAATTTTTTATATACAAAAAATAAGACCTTTAGATATATAACTTAAAAATATCTCTCTATGAGCTTTATAATTAGAAATAATTCAGTTTTTATATAACAATATTCGAAAATTTGTTGATTTATATTAAACTAAAGAATATATTGCGAGCTGTAAGAGAACTACATTCAACACATTCATACGCCAAAGTATCCCGACCCGATAGTATAGTTGCATTCGAAAACCGCTTGAGCATTTCAATAAGATGTTTAGCTAGAGGCTATTCGGTTACACTAAGGTTTTCTGCAAAAAACATACCACTTTTTTTCATAACACATTGACGACCGACTTCAAATTATTATTGCTTTGAAGAATTTGCTTTAGGCTTTAATTAACCTATGAGTTAAAATCATTGAGTTTAACTGACAGGATAATGACTTAGTCCTATTTAGCTCTTTTTTAATGTGAATAGTGCTTTTGAATGGTCGTGAATTTTTATTATTATACATAGTCATATTTTTTAATATAATAAAACGAGTAACCTTGAAAAGACTTTTACTTGCATTACTGATGATAGGATTTGTATATGTGACGGCTTCTGGCCAGGATATACACTATTCGCAGTTTTATCATGCACCATTCAATATTAATCCTGCATTGACTGGTATTTTTGCTGGTGATGCAAGACTAATGAGCAATTACAGACAACAATGGAGGGATCCCGTTGACTACCGTACTTTTACTATGGCCGGAGATATTAAACTTCGTGGGAAATCATTTACCAATGGTTTCTTTGCAGCTGGCCTGGCGTTCAATCACGATAATAGTGGTGATGGTCGCTTTCAACACAATAATATAGGTGCAAACCTCTCTTACACTCGACGCATCACAAAGCGATTTTTTGCAACAGCTGGATTTCAATTGAGCATGCACCAGCGTAGATTTGATTATGGACAACTCACTTTTGATAATCAATACGATAATGGTTTC
>JBCBCD010000361.1:5024-6902 GCA_038530915.1 Bacteroidota bacterium | reverse complement strand
TTTAAAGAAAAGCTTATCCACCTGGCCGTGGCCAATTCGGTGGATGAAGCTTTTTGGATATGGATATTGGGATTAATTTATTTTTTTATCAAAAATGATTTTGCAATTACGTATTCATCAGCTATCATTCTGATCCAGTAAATACCATTGTTGAATTCGCTCAAATCTATTCGGTTTTCAAAAGGTAGCGTACGAATCAACATCCCTTGTGCATTGATCAATTCTATTTGATCGAATTGGTATTCTGAAGGATCTATAAATAGGAAATCAGAAGAAGGGTTAGGGTAGATTCTGACTTTCTTTGAAATGGCTAGATTATTAGCAGAAGTGCTTATATTTTCAATGGTTGTAGTTTCAGGAGAAGTTGGTTTTTCTTCCTCTAGAACGTCGATCAACTTAACATCATCAATTGTGAAAATAATACCTGGTAATTCCTCTGCACTAAAGAGTATGATGTCTTCAATAGTCACATGCAGATTGGCGATAGGTCCACTTCCTGTTACGTTTTGACCATCAATACGAGTAAGTGCAATATCTATGCGTCTTGCCTGAGGATCGTTTCTTTGAATAGCGATTAAATCCTGACCTTCAATACCTAGCCATGAATTAGAGAAATCGACAGAGACTTGCTCCGCATTTATTCCAGCATAATCGTAATAAACAGAAAAGGCCAATCCATAAACCTCGGTGGCGGGCATTTCTTCATTACCAAGTAATAGCTCGAAAGTATTCTCACCTTTATCAAATGAAGTGGTAGGAGCTACCAAAATAGGAGTACCATTCTCACTCATTTCTTCTTTAAATTCTATTACATTTCTTCGCCAGGAAGTTTCTTTCCCCCAATTGAGTGTAATAGCACTCGTATCAGCATTAGTGATCATTCCATCTCCATTCGTATCGATGTGTTTGAAATCAACCTGACTTTCAGGTGTTTTTTGCCACCAATCATCTGATTCTAATGGCAACCAAACGATCTCTTGATCAAACCTATCCAAACCACTCTGGCTATGAGCAATACCGATGTTTAATAAGTCAAAATGGTTGGCAACTCCATCTACATCAGTATCCCCTGGCCAAACAAAATCGTTGTCAATTTTAACCAGTCCATTATTTATATTCAATGTATCTTCTACTATGTCTCCTTCGTACACCACTTCTATTTCAGTAGGATTACCATCAATAGTTATTACTGAGCTATCCCCCTCTATCCCTATGGGCGTAAAACACAGATCGTAAAGAATACTACCATCATTTAAATTAGGATTCCTCGGAGTCCAAGAAAAGGTGAGATCTCCATTTTCTACACCTACAGCAGTACCAAAATTCACAGATGAGAGTCCATTATTTAAAGTTCTAATTCTGATTGAGTCAAACCGTAGAACTGCCGGATCCCAATGATGCGTATATTGCATGCCTAAAATACCTTCAAAACCGCTTACACTTACTGGTACACATAAGCCATAATTTTCACTGACTCTAATGGTATCAAAAGCAATCGTCAGGTCACCAGTACCAACTTCACCTCCATTATTACTACCATCACTAACATTCGTCTCACCTCTTATCAATTGAATAGGCACAAATTGTAAATCAGTATTGAATCCTTCTCGTTTTAAAACATCATCTCTAAACTGAAATGAAATCTCATCAACTTGTTGCTTGGCCCTAAAACAAAGCTGATAATTTAGATCAGTAGTATCTAAGCTCAATCCCTCTATTTTATTCCCAAAGAACTGGAGAATACCATTTTTACTGGCATCAAGAGTCCAACCATCAAAAGAACCTTCACTAAATGGTTCAACTAATTGTTCTCCTTGTATAACATTTTCTAATGTTATTAAAGTAGTATCCCACTCTAAAGCATATTGCAGACTTACA
>JBCBCD010000361.1:0-5014 GCA_038530915.1 Bacteroidota bacterium | reverse complement strand
TAAAATTTTCAGCCGTAACATTCAAACATACTGAGTCTCCTTCTTCTAAGCTTTCTTCTTCTATTTTTATGATTAAATCATTAGGTGCTTTTGGAATAATACTACCACTTTTCAGTTGAGGTCTAATGATCCTTCCATCTGATAAGATGAGTTTTGTTTGGAAGAAATCAAAATCTATTAAAACCCTAAATGCATCCTCAGATTGAATAAATGATGGAGCAATTATTTTCTCATCGGTACCCAAACTTAAAGGATTCTGGAAACGCGCAGCAAAGAAATAGGAGTTGGTTTCTTGCTCTACAAAGATGCTTTCACTACGATCATCAAAAACTGAATTATAGTCTATTCTCCAAAAAGTATAACTATCACCAGCCCAATTGAGCGCTATTTCAAGACCTATTACATCTTCAAGGCCTGTATGATCAAGTAGTACCTGCGTCAATGAATTCACCGTACTAATTGTATCTCTTAGGTTCCAAACTGGTACTTCAACTGCCTCACAGTCAGGTTGAGTGGATTCGTAGAATCCTTCACAGGCTGTATTATCACTGCTTACTTGTAAACTAATGACATAGTCTTCCCCTTTTTCAATAAGTAGAGTCTCTTGAGAACTACTTCCAGAAATTGTAGCTCCCTGATAGGTCCATTCATATTGAAACTCATCATCTGACTGAGGATTGTTGTAAAAAGACCACTTGGTGTATTCCTTGCCATTATAAGAAAGGCATTCATACTGTAGTTGTCCTTTTAAATCGCTTTGTGAGTCATCAATGGTAAAAACATCCACTTGACTGCAGCTTGTATTCTTATCTGTTACGGTTACTCCATAATCACCAGGACTTAAGTTATTTATTGCAGTTTCTGTACTGCCATTGGTCCAAATAATATCATACTGCTCCTCCTTTCCATTAAAATCAAGTGTAATGGAACCGCTATTAGCTACACAGGGTTCCTGGCTAACTTCCGCTTTATAAGTAGCTGAGGAATTACTAAAATTCTGAACGAGAATTAAGCTTTGGCCAATACTATCAACAACTGTTAAGTAGTAAGTTCCAAAGGAAACATCATTCAATTCTAAACCGGGATAAGTCTGACTTGTTAAGCCTGCTGGTCCATCCCATTGTGATCGATAAGGCGGGACACCTCCTGAAACTGTTGCGGAAAAACTAAAGGAAGTATCGAAAGGACAATAGATAGAATCATCACAGGCAGAAGCTGTAGTCAGCTCAGGTGCATTTTCAGTCTGACCAATGTAAACACCACCGCCTTGTAATAAAACATCATTTCTGGCATCTAATCCAACTCCATCAACCGTTCTCGTTACCTCAATGGAAGTGGGATTAATGCTAAATACTACAGGTGCATAACCACTGACATTTTCTTTAACCTTAAAGCAAATGTCAAATATGCTTTCTCCATCAGTTTTGTCAACTGTATTCAGACTAGCATCAAACCAAGCCAAGGTTACCTTGTTCTTTTGACCAGTTTGTTCAGGTTGCCCAAAAAAAGCAGCAATCAATCCTGGTAGGGTAAAGTTTGAAACCTCTATATACTCTAATCGAGTAGTATCAAACTCAATGGTTCCTTGCAAGCCTAGAATAGCTTCAAACGAACTTACCCTTACAGGTAGACAAATCTCATCACCGGGTTCAGCATTTACATAGTCTATGCTTAAAAAAGTACAATTGTTTCCTTGCCCATAAGCAAGGCCCGATACAAACAATAAAACACTCATTAAAATGTAGTTAATCTTCATGGGATCATTGATTTAGTAGGTGCATAAGCAAATATTTTTATCACATTACAAATGTATAGATACTTATAGCGAAGAGAAAGTACATTTTTTCAAAAAAGCACTGAAAAAACACTACATTTATACTTATAACCTATTGAATACAAATAAAATACAATTTAAATAACATTAATGACTAATTCTAAGTTAATAAATTTATTACAGCAGTTAAATCCAAAAGAACACAAGCAATTTACTTCTTATCTAAGCATGGATTTTACAGGAAGTAATGAATTGCTGTTAGAGTTGTATGAAGCAATTATGACTGTATGGCCAGATTTAGATGGCACTGGGCTAGACAAACAAAGGATTGGTAATAAAATATTTGGTAAAGGCAAGCACACCGACAAACGACTAAACAACTGTATGTCAAACCTTTATCTCCTACTAGAAGATTTTTTATGTTGGAAAAAAATCAATCAAAATGAAGGATTAAAGCGACAATTGATTACACAGGTATTTTTAGAAAGAGAGCTCTCTTCTTTTGCAGAGAAATCATTAAAAAGATTGGATAAGTCGATTATAAATTCTACAGATAGGAGTTTTGAGTTCTACGCCCATCAATATGAAAGTGAAGAATTACAAGATGAATTCCTGGTATCTCGGGGACTAAGAGGTTATAACGAACGTCTGCAAGCAAAGAATAATGCGCTAGACCTCTATTATTGGATCAATAAATTTAGAATTGCTTGTGATATGGCCAGTCGAAATCGGGTAGTACAAGCTCAATATCAGTGCCATTTCTGGTCAATATTGAAAAATGAATTTTTAGCCAATAGCTATGAATTAAAAGCTCATCCGGTATTAAATATCTACTACCTTACTCATCAAATGCTAACCGATTCTTCTGAGGATATACATTATTACATTCTAAAAGAGCAGCTAGAGAAAGCTGTTGAATTATTCCCCAAACCAGAGTTGAATAATATTTACAAATACTTACTCAATTATTGTGTTCGAAAAATCAATATTGGAGAAGAAAACTACTACAATGAAATATTGGACTTGTACAAAGTTTTATTAAAAAATAAGATCATTTACTACAACGGATATTTGTCTCAATGGACATTCATCAACATCATAACTGCCGGTATCAGACTACAAGAATATGAATGGACCGAACAATTTATTTATGATCATAGAAAGTTTTTGTTGCCTGAGGAAAGACAAAATGTATTTAAGTACAGTATGAGTACACTGCATTTTGAAAAAAGTGAATACTTAGAAGCTTTACAATACCTCAATAATGTAGAATTCACTGATGCATCTTATCACCTAAGAGCAAAAATCATACAATTGAAAAGCTATTTTGAATTGGAAGAAGACGAAGCCATGTTATCCTTAATCGATGCTTTCCAAAAGTTTTTATCCCGCTCCAAAACAATACCCGATTATCAGAAAAGGGCCAACAACAATTTCCTGAAGTACACAAAACTTTTATACAAGCTCAGACTGCAAAAGGATTTAATTCCCAGAAATGCTTATGTAAAAAGGTTTCAACAGGTAGAGCAAAAGATGAATCAGCTAGAACCTTTGGCCAATAAGAAGTGGTTGAAAGCTTCATTAAGGAATTTGATGGAATAATTTTTCACCATAGAATACTCCAAATATTCCATGGTGAAGAATACCTATTTATTGAACAGTAAGCTTGTCTTGATACAAATTACCCTCATTGTCTATTCCCCTGACTAGGTAGATTCCATATGGCAAAGTGCCTATATCAACCCTTACAAATTCATTAGTAGGATTTAAAGCTTTTACTACCCTACCCTGTACATCTATCAAGGAAAGATTTTGTAATCTTACTCCCGGTACTCTGATATTGACAAAATCTCGAGCCGGATTAGGATTAACCTCCAAGCTCGTTTGAGTCAGTACTTCTTCTACGGAAGTAGTTACATCACTAAGGTTGAACCTTACCTCCGCTATGCCCGCGCAGGTGACGCTACTTTCTCCTGTTTCAATTACAGATAGCAAAATGTACCTTGCTTTTATACCAGATAGATCTGGTCCTACACTTCCTATATCGTCTCTCCTGCCCGTTGCTAAATCCAAGTCATGTTCTCCCCAGCTGGTCCAATTGACACCATCAGAGGAATAATCAACTGCCATTTTTTTTATCCCATATTCTGTAAAATTAGGTTCGTTATAGTTCCAAATGATGGATGTTCCCAAGTTATAGTCAAAGCCAAAATCGTACATCAACCATATTTCAGAACCTCTTTTAGCATTTGGACTCTGTGACTTGTTACAAGACAACCATTGCTGTTGGGGATTGGTCTCATGAGTAAATCCCTCGGGCCAGCATTGTGCCTTGCCCCAATTAGTTGATAATAGAACTATTAAAAACAGAAAGCTATATTTTAATTGCATTACTATTTTTTTAAGTGTTTTGACAAATTAATTTGTGAAGATTTTCATGATTTTCATTCAAAAGAACTTCAGGTCGAATGTCTAAGGGTCTAAAAGTCTAATAAATTGAATATTAAAACTTTAAATCTTTCGACGCTTAGACCAAAGTGGATTTCTCTATTCACTCCTTTTCTCGTTGAGTATGATTTTTAAAATTTACTTTTAATCATATTCATGATTTAAGAAAGCCGATTGGAGCCTGCCCGCTACTTTGGCTGTAGAAGTTCCCAATATTGGGTAATACGACATTCAAATCATTGGGAGATACGCCCATCCATAATGCCAACTCAGCAAAATATTCATCTGTAGAGGTAGTAGGTATGAATACGCCACCTCCAACATCCAATGGATTACTTAAACCCAAATCCGGGTATAAGCCGTAGACTTCACCTCCTTTCACTGCTCCACCCATCACAAATACATTGCCTCCCCAGCCATGATCTGACCCATTTCCATTAGAAGTAAGTGTACGCCCAAAGTCAGAAATAGAAAAAGTAGTAACACAATCAGAAATGCCTAACTCTTCCATAGCGGCCTGAAATTCAGATAAGCCCTTACTAACGACTTCCAACATGCTAGACTGAATATTCAATACTTCATCGTGATGATCCCATCCACCAAAGGTTACAAAGAACACCTGACGCTTCATTTTCAGTGTATTCCTCACGGCTATAGTTTTGGCAATCATTTGCAAATCTGCCGAAAAAGGAGTTTGTGAGAATTGAGTGCTCAAAGAGCTTCCCCCATCTAATGCTTTTGCAAATTCTTCATTAGCAGCTAAGCTGTTGCGAATGGTATTTACATAAGTTT
>JBCBCD010000360.1:0-6911 GCA_038530915.1 Bacteroidota bacterium | reverse complement strand
GCCTCCGAAGGAGTAGCGATTAGACTTTAGACAAAATTCGGGATAACTCATGTTTTAGATCAATAGGAAATCATCTCCTAAAACCGAGCTGCCAAGGTTTAGTACTTCTCCTAGCCAACTTCACATTTTGCTTCTCTTTAATTTTTGGATCAAAAAGAAGTAAGCCAAAATGGAATAGGTCAATGGTAAGCTTTACTTCAGGACGTTTTTGAAGACTTTCCCATGCCTTGATCATAGAATCTGACCAGTAAATGTCGGCTATGACCAGCACGCTTTTTTCGTGAAATAGAGGGAGCAGTTTTTTAAAATAGCGTATCGTTGCCTTTTCATTGTGATTTCCATCCAGATAGCAAAAATCAAGTTGATAGTTTTGTTCGAGTAGATGATCTAAAGCGGCATCAAACTCTACATTGATTAAGTGTATATTTTTCAGCTTTAATCTTTCAAAATTATTTTTGGCTACATTGGCCAATGCCTCACAGCCTTCGACAGTAAGGTGAGTACTTTGTTTATTGACAGCATGAATATAAATAGAAGATATTCCTATGGAAGTGCCCAATTCCAGTACTGTATTGGGGGTAAAGTGACGTACTATTCTAAAAAGTAGTCTTCCTTCTTGATTGGATATAGATCCATGCTTGGCCAATTGACTTATTTTACGAGTATTGTCCGCATGAATTAATGAACCTGAACCAAAATCTGTCACCTTAATCTGAGTATGATCTTTCTTCAATTGCTTTCTAAACCATTCCATTAAAGCAAACACATAATAATAACGCTTGTCTTCAATCACATTTTTAGCAAAATCATACAAATAGGGAGAGTCTAATTTATAAATGGTCTTAGCAGACCTCAAAAACTTGAAATACTGCCAATAATATCGAAGGTAGACTGTTAATAATTTGATAAAATTCATTTGCGATAGAACGGTTAAAGCAATCTTAAAGTAAATATATTTGTATCTAATCGTTACTAAAGGGCGTTAAACTTTTAATACCCAAACAAAGTAATATATTCTTCAAGTAAATCAAGAAAATGAATAGGATAGTATTCTTAGCTCTTTTTTTAGTGGCTGCCTTAGGTTTTAATTCACTTATAGCTCAACAAGCACCACCTAGTAACTGGTTTCACCTGGATAAATCTCAGGATGGTTATTTAGGAGTAAGTACACAGAAACTCTATAAAAATTACATCAATGGGAAGCAAGGCGTAAAGGTGATCGTAGCAGTGATCGATTCAGGTGTTGAAACAGATCATGAAGATTTGAAAGACGTATTATGGACGAACACAGATGAGATTCCTAATAATGGTAAGGATGATGATAAAAACGGCTACATCGATGACATTCATGGATGGAATTTTTTAGGCAATGCAAAGGGTGAAAATGTCGCCTTTGAACAAATGGAAGAAACCAGACAATACTTGGTCTTAAAAAAGCAATTTGAAAGCCTGGATACAAATAACTTAAATAAGCAGCAACAGCTTGATTTCGAACAATTGAAGGATTATGAAAATAAGATCAATGCTGAGATAACAGAAATGACCGAACAATCATTTTTTTATCAGGCCATTGCCACAGCTGCTAAACAATTACAAAGCAAAATAGGCAAGGATAAGATAACAACAGAAGACCTCACCAATTTTAAATCTGATCAACCTTTATTCAAAGAGGTTGCCAATATGATGAAGGAAATTATGATCAGCGAAAGCATGTCGTATGAAACCTTGATTGAAGAGTTGGAAAGCTCAGTGAAGTCTATGAAAGGCATGTTGGATTATGGTTACAATTTGAGCTTTGAAGCACGTAGTATCGTTGGAGATGATCCTTCTAATTTTTCTCAAATAGACTACGGTAATAATGATTACGAAGGACCAGATGCAGAACACGGCACACATGTGGCCGGAATTATCGCTGCAACAAGAGGAAATGGTAAAGGGATGGATGGTGTAGCTAATAACGTAGAAATCATGGTGCTAAGAGCTGTTCCTGATGGAGATGAAAGAGATAAAGACATTGCAACTGCTATACGCTATGCTGTAGATAATGGAGCTCAAATTATCAATATGAGTTTTGGAAAATCCTTTTCACCTTACAAAGAAGAACTGGATAAAGCGGTGAAATATGCTTTAAAGAAGGATGTTTTACTGGTACATGCTGCAGGTAACGATAATGAAGAGGTTTTCCCAACACTTAATTTCCCGAATGATAGATTTGTAAAGAAAGGTTTATTTGGACCAAAGTATTCCGATAATTGGATTACTGTAGGTGCACTGAGCTGGAAAGATGGCGAAGAGATGGTAGCTAGCTTTTCCAACTACAGTAAGGACCATGTCGATGTATTTGCTCCTGGGGTAAAAATCTATTCTTCAGTAATTGATGGTGGGTACAGCGATAATGATGGCACAAGTATGGCCGCACCTGTAGTAAGTGGGGTAGCTGCTTTATTGCGTTCCTATTTTCCTGATTTATCTGCTAAACAGGTAAGGAATATACTGATAGAATCTGCTGTAAGGCAAAACAATACTGTTATTCAGCCGGGTACAGAAAAATTGGTTCCTTTCTCTCAGCTAAGTGTATCCGGAGGTGTAGTTAATGCAGTGAAGGCTTTTGAATTGGCCCAGAAGATGAAAGGTAAGCTGAAGAAAAATAAGGCCTTACGTGAAGAGATTTGGGACTAAGTTAGTTTTTGGTTGTTGGTTTTTGGTTGTTAGCATGATTTGTGCTTGATAAAGAAAAGGGTATTTATTCCCCTTAAAGAACCAACAACCAACAACTAAAAACTATTTGATTATTTCCCAAAACGCCTTTTGATAAGTCCCACCTATAGGTAAGTATTCTTCCTTTATGACTACCCGATTTCGCTCCACGTAATTGATTTTATCTATAGAAACTATGTACGACTTATGGATTCTGACAAAGCTGGGATGAGGCAGGTCCTCTTCAAATTGCTTCATTTTTTGTAAGGTCAGTATTTTTTTATCTTTCAGATGAATAGCAACATAGTCTCCTAGGCTTTCCAGGTAATAGATGTCGTCAAGATCTATTTTTTGATGTTTGTATTCACTTTTCACCCATATAAAGGTAGGCTTAGCAGCTGTGATACTTACTTGAGTAGTTGCAGGAGCTTCTATTCTTTGTTTGGCTTTATTGACAGCTATCATGAAACGGTCGAAAGCAATAGGCTTCATTAAATAATCTACAATATCGAAATCATAACCTTTTAAGGCATATTCTGAATAGGCAGTTGTCAGGATTACCGATGATTTTCCGTCCAGAATCTTCATGAATTGTAGACCATTCAACTCTGGCATTTGTACATCCAGGAAAAGTAAATCTACCGGTTGAGCTATTAAATCCTGAATGGCTTTAATAGGGTTAGAGTAGGTGTTGACCAACTCTAAATCTTCTACTTTATCAATGTACTCTGCTATTAATTTAATAGCCAAAGGCTCATCATCTATGATACAACATTTAATCATGCTTACAGACTTATACTAAGATTAACAACAAAATGGGTTCCGTCATCTTCAATCTTTAATTGGTGACGGTCAGGATAAATAAGAGCCAACCTTCTTTTTACATTTTCAAGGCCAATTCCACCTACCGCATCTTTATTTTGAGTTTTTATGAGATTACTCACCTCTAGATCAACTCGATTCATGGTGCTTTTTATCCTGATATTGACAGGATCGTCAACTTGACTTAGATCACCATGTTTGAAAGCATTCTCTATAAAAGGAATGAATAAAAAAGGAGCTACTTTTTGTTTTGGGTCCACCAAGTTAATTGCTATATCCATGGCGACCTCATAATCATATCTCATTTTTTGTAGTTCAAGAAAATTGCTTAAGTAATCCAGTTCTTTTTGGATAGGAACTTTTTCTGAAGCTTCATACAAACTGTATCTAAGTAAAGCAGATAGTTTTTGAATGGCTTCCAAAGCGTCATTCGATTTTTTAAAAACTAAGTAATAAATATTATTGAGGGTATTAAATAAAAAATGAGGATTGAATTGAGAGCGCAATAAAACCAATTCGGTTTGTTGATTTTGTAGAATAAGTTCTTGTTTTAATCTTTCAGAATAGGCAGAGTATTGGGCAAAAAAGAAGATAATCCCCAGGGCTGTAAATATGATGGCAAAATATAAGTTGTCGAAGAAATATATATAAAGTTTAGGGTCATTATAATTGCTAAAACCAACAAGTATTGGCAATAATACCTGCTCAATGACATATCTGATAGTCATAGCCAAAGTTGAACTAAAAATCAAACTCACAAAACTCAAGATCCTGTTTCTCAAATAAAACTTCATCAGAATTAAGTAACTGAATAAAGCATATAGAAATAAGGAACTGGTACTGGTAATTTCCAGTATTATTGATTTTTGATCACTCCAATCTTCAATGATGCTGTAAATATTAAAACCTTGAATGAGGTCATATCGGTTTGCAAAAAGAAAATCAACGATCAAGAAATAGACAAATAATCGTCCAATTTTATATTTCATTTTCAACTTATCTATTATTTGAAACAAAGGTTCCTCAAACTAATCATTCTCTTGTTTTTCAAAAAATAGAAGTCCTATAGACCATTAAAATATCGGTAAACGATGTGATTTTATCGGTAAACCTAATTTTTCCCCATTTAAGGTTTACAGAGGAAACCTGCTGCTTTAAAGATTTTGGTTGGGAAGCTTAGTCGAAGTAGACATTTTTGGGATGTGCTTTTTAAAAAATCAAAATTGAAATAAAATGAAGAAGTTATTTTGTCTTCCCTGTTTCTTTTTACTATTTGGATCTTTACTACTTGCACAATCTAGCCAATGGAAACATCCGGATGAATTTTTATTGAAAGATACTCCACGTGCAAAAGTATTATTGGTTGGGACATATCACTTTGCTTATCCCAATCAAGACGCTTACAAGATAGGAAAGGAAGATCAGGTAGATATTTTATCGCCTAAAAAGCAAGCCGAACTAGATGAGCTGGTAGACTATTTGGCAAAGTTTAAACCAACTAAACTGATGGTAGAATCAGGTCCAATTACCGGTTACATTATGTATGACTACAAAAAGTGGAAGAAAAAGAAGGGGAAAAATAAGCTTAAGCATATGCGTAGAAGTGAAACTTATCAAATTGGATTCCGCTTGCTCGATAAATTTAATTTTGAAACGGTTTATGGCGTAGATGCCGGTTCTATACTTGGTAATATGTATAGAAGTGAAGACAGCACCCTATCGCAATATGCAAAAGAAATGTATACAGACTATGACTACAAAAGTGATGACATTTATGATGCCAGATTTGATGAGTTGTATGACTATGAAACAGAACTGGAAAAGACCAAAACACTGCTGGAAGTCTTCAAATATCTGAATGATGAAAAATCGTTGCGAAGAACCTTTGGTGCTTATCTAATAGGTGACTTTAGAATAGACAAGTATCGTGGTGCAGATGTTGTTGCTACGAATTGGTACAACAGAAACCTGAGGATTTTCAGAAATATTCAAAAAGTTGAACACACCGAAGAAGATCGGATCTTAGTACTCTTTGGTCAGGGACATGTGCCCATTTTAAAACAACTCTTTGAATGCTCGCCCGAATATGAATTAGTAGAGTTTTCGAGCCTGGATAAACTGTAAATAAAGTACTCTGACAAAACGAAAAATCATCATCTTTTCTGAAAAAGGTTTATACAGGCTCCTTTTTTAATTGCATTTATTCACTTTCCAACTCACAATCATGAAAAATATAATCATCATCATTTCATTACTTGTAGCAGTATTCCATCTTAAGGGACAAACAAACAACTTCAAAGACCCGGATGAGTTTCTTGTGAAAGAAAAACGTCCTCAAGTTCTGTTGGTAGGTACCTTTCATTTCGCCTACCCCAACCAAGATGCTTACAAAATTCCAAAAGACAAGCAAATAGATATCTTATCACCTCAAAAACAAGAAGAAGTTGAAGAATTAATCGAATACATCAGCCGATTTAAACCTACCAAAGTGATGCTGGAAGCAGGAACTAATACGGGCTACCTAATGAAGGATTACGCTAGATGGCAAGCAGGAACAAGACCCTTACAACGCAACGAAGTCTACCAATTAGGCTTTCGATTAATGAAAAAGTTCAACCTGGACACTTTGTATGGAGTAGATGCCCCTTCGCTAGTTTGGGAAATAGGTCAATCCGATAATGAGGCGATTAAAGATTATGTCAACCAACAAAACAATATTTATTACAAGGATAATCCAGATCCAATGGAGGAAAAGTACCGTCAACTCTCTGAATATTTTACTCAATTGACCTTGGAAGAATCGCTACTGAATAATATTAAATACCTGAACCAGGAGGACTTGATTAAACGTGGATTTGGAAGATACCTGGTGGGTAAATTTAAAAATGGAGACTATGAAGGTCCTAATGCATTAGCCATGGGCTGGTACGACAGAAACCTGAGAATCTACAGAAACATACAGAATATAGCAACCAATCCCGAAGATCGCATTTTGGTGATTTTTGGAGCTGGTCATATCTCTATATTGCAACAACTCTATGAAAGTACTCCAGAATATGAATTGGTTAAGTTTAATCAGTTGGAAGAGATGAAGTAGGGGGGACATGTTGTCATTCTGTTATGCTGTTATGTTATCATGTTGTTATGCTATTATGTTGTTGTCAACCTAATATCAGTCATCCCAAATTTTCAAATAAATACCATTAGTCTAAGAAGCTGTTAAAATTTAGCTATTGGAATATGTTATAATTGATTTTTGGATCAATTAAGGCGCAAAAACCAGAGTTTAGCCTAGCTAAATGAGGATTTTTATAACGCAAAGTGAGCCAAAAAGAGATATAACATATTCCAATAGCTAAATTTTAACAGCTTCTTAGACTAATGGTATTTAT
>JBCBCD010000359.1:0-6920 GCA_038530915.1 Bacteroidota bacterium | reverse complement strand
GTAGAACTGAAGTATTCTACATCCGAGATTAAGATTGCACAAAGCTATCCTACCATTGTCTTGGAGTTAAATCATATCAGATTTGAGTTATTCCCAGCTTACAAGGATATTATACTATCAAGGTATTTTGGAGGGTCCAACCCTCTCTGTTCACATTTCAATAGGTAATCATCTAAATAATTCCACCATTCTAAATTTGGGTTGTCAATTTCGCCAGGACCATTTCCATTATATAATTTTTCGCAGCAGCTTACCAACATCACGGTATAACCTTGAGCACTACGTCTATCTAGTACACTATCAATTACAGTGGGTGGAAGTTTTGCAAAGAACCAGTTGGTCTCTCCAATCCAAATAAATGGACTACCCTTCATGAACTAAGAACCTTTTGTTTTGAGAAATACGTAACTTCTGCATTTGTGCATCAGCCAATTTAGGACTTATCATTAGGATAATTAGGATAAAAAAGTACAAACCTAGTTCTATTCTGATTTTGCATAATTCAATTTTAGATAGTAGTTAGCTTTTTTATGGCATCGATTCCATATTTTCTCAAGGTAAATTTTCATCCTCCCAATCAGCAGCCTTAAGAACTGATTCGGCAGCTTCAATATCTTTTTCAGAGCAGCTTATACTGAGCACTCGTTTCTTTGCAGCGTCATTAAAATTATACACATAATGCAAGAGACGAAACTGATACTTGTTTTATTTCTGGTTTTCAGTGCCTTCATTGGACGGGCCCAGTCTTCTGATAAACCCACATTTAGTCTAAGTGGTCAAATTGTTGATCAGGCCAACGGTGAAGCCCTTTCTTATGCTACCGTGAGTATTAAAAATACGACTCAAGGAACCACTACCAATGCAGACGGCTTTTTTACATTACTTGGTGTTCCAAATGAGATCGATACCCTAATGGTACACTACGTTGGTTATCAAACGATTGAAGTTCCGATCAAATCAATCTTCAATCGGTCTCCTTTGGTAATAGAATTAAAAGTATCCGGTCAGATATTGGAAGAAGTGGTCGTTACTGCTAACAATCTGGCCAACCAAATGATCAACGCCTCCGAAAAAATCAGTCAAATTAGTATTTCGCCAGAGGCGCTTAAGTCGTTACCTAGCATGGGGGAGCAAGATATATTTCGTAGTATTCAGTTGCTACCAGGGGTGAGTGGTACCAACGAAGCCACTTCAGGACTTTTTGTAAGAGGGGGAACTCCAGACCAAAACCTCATTTTACTAGATGGATTCACAGTCTATCACGTAGATCACTTTTATGGCTTTTTCAGCGCTTTTAATCCAATTGCTATCAAAGACGTGCAACTTTACAAGGGGGGCTTTGAAGCTAAGTACGGTGGTAGACTTTCAAGCGTAATGGAATTGACAGGCAAATCAGGCAACCAAAATAAGGTGTCGGGTGGTTTTGGTCTAGGAGCTATTAGTGCGAACGCTCATTTAGAAGTGCCACTTGGTGATAAAGTAAATTTATTTTTGGCTGGTAGAAGATCTTACACGGACATTATTCAAAGTGGAGTTTACAATAACATTTTTAACCTGTACAACGATCAGTCTAATAGCACCCTTCAAACCAGTAATGTGCCTACGCGTCCCAATCGTAGAAATCAGCAACAACAGGAGACCGTTCCATCCTTTTTCTTTTATGATCTCAATACTAAGTTGAGTTTTCGGCCGTCCGCCAAAGACGTTATCTCCCTTTCATTTTACAATGGCCAAGATGATTTGGACAACTCCCGAATACAAGACAACTCTTTTGATACCAACCGTGGTGAAACCATTAATATCAACCGCGATATAACGGACCAGCTCCAATGGGGAAATGTCGGCACCAGTGCTCGGTGGGCAAGGCAGTGGAATGATCGATATTATTCAACCATAGTAGCTAGTTATTCCAATTATTTCAGCGAACGCAACCGACTCAACCGTACCAATGTAGAACGGTCAGATACTACTACCAGTCGGGTGATTGGAAATGTAGAAGATAACAATTTATTGGATTATTCCTTCACTTTTAACAATACCTACCGGGTAAACGAAAAACATACACTAGAATTTGGATTGCAAACCATATTTAATGACGTCGCATATCAGTTTACACTGAATGATACCCTTAATCTGATCAATGAGCAAAACCAGGGATTACTGACGTCCACTTACCTACAAGATATTTGGCAGGTAAATGATAAACTAAGACTGATTGGAGGGATACGGACTTCCTATTATGATGTAACTAAAGAAAGCTATTTTGAACCAAGGTTGTCGGCCGCCTACCAACTTACACCTCGCATCAAGCTAAAAGCGGCTTGGGGGCATTATTATCAGTTTGTAAATCGCATTGTACGTGAAGATATCTCTCAGGGGAGTCGCGACTTTTGGTTGCTTGCCGATGATGAAAATAGCCCAGTAAGTTTCTCTCGACATCTGATAGGAGGTCTTAGTTATGAAACCAATAAATGGTTGCTGGACGTGGAAGTTTATGATAAATCCTTAGACGGAATTGTAGAATATAGTAATCGCCAATCTGCTCAAAGACTGACTGAGCTCGAAAATACTGACTTCTTCTTTCAAGGTACTGGAATAGCTCGGGGAGTTGAATTTCTGATCCAGAAAAAGACGGGTAGGTACAAAGGCTGGTTGAGTTACACTCTGGGAGAAGTAGTACATAATATTGCAGGTATTAGCGATAATCCTTTCTACGCCTTGCATGATACTCGCCACGAAATTAACCTAGTGAATACCTATGAAATTGGCAGATGGGATTTTGGGTTAACTTGGGTTTATGGCTCCGGCAGGCCTTATACAGCTCCTTATGGCGAATACAATCTCACCACCCTAGATGGAGAAACCTTTAGCTACATCAGTGTAGGTGCTAAAAATGCATTTAGGCTCCCTGATTACCACCGGATGGATCTTTCTGTTAATTATACCCTAAAGTTAGGTAAAGCCAGTGGACAAATAGGATTGTCATTTTTCAATCTATATAACCGTGCCAATGTGTGGTTTAAGGAATTTCTAGTTGAAGAGCAGGAGGTCATCGAAACTGATGTAAATCTGATAGGCTTTACGCCTAATTTAAATCTAAGCTTCAAATTTTAATTTATAAAAAAGATGAGAATCATAAATAAATTTAAAGCAGTCATGCTGCTTTTTTTAGCCCCCTTTCTTTCTCAAAGCTGTGAGGAAGTGCCCGTGTTTGAGGACGACGATCAATTACCGGTAGTAGAAGGTTTTCTGTATGCTAACCAACCGGTGAATGGTATTGCTGTTTCAAAGGTGTTGCCGTTTGGGACTACGGATGAAGAAGTTGCACTCAGTGGCCTAGATATTTCGATTATACACGATGGTACTACTTACCAACTCCTTGAGAGCGAAGATAAACTTGGTCGTTATGAATATCCAGGTAACGATTTAATGATTTACACGGGCGGACAATACGATTTGGAGTTCGATTTCAATGGTCGGCAAGTTACCTCAAGTACAAATGTTCCACCACCACCGGTAGGTTTGAGTATTTCCACCAATGATATCTTCTTACCACAACTTGTCGAACGGAGAGACATTCGTACACTTCTACAAAATCTTGATAACAATTTACTGGTAGAATGGGAAAACCCAGATGGAGATTACTACTTCTTAGTAGTAGAGAACATAGAGACCGATCCTGAACCGATTGATTTGAACAACATTCTCAATTTCAATTTTCAGTTCACCTCTAGTCCTACGCAAAATGACTTTTTCACCTTACGACCACTTACTCAATTTACGCAGTTTGGTACACACCGAATCATTGTGTATCGAGTTAACGAGGCCTACGCCCTACTCTATGAAACCTTAGAGCAGGATTCGCGCAACCTGAACGAACCATTTTCTAATATTACTAATGGCGTTGGCATTTTTTCTGGATTTGCCAGTGACACTCTATTGCTAGAGGTGCGTAAACGGTGAGGCAATAAGAGGAAACGCAGCCTTGTCTACCAGACCTTAATAAATAAACAACCACCATATAAAAAATTGACCAATGAAGAATGTATTTTTTCTAGCGATTACTACAATTTTGATGATGACTTCCTGTGCTTCTTCAAAGTCTAATACATCAAGCTCTACTGACCCTGGTCGGGAAGCGCGTCAGGAGCGACGCCAAGATGAACGCCAGCAATTATTAGCCGATTTAAATCTAAGTCCAGCTCAAAAAACGAAAGTTGAAGAGATATTAAAAAGTAGCCAGAGCAAGATGGAGTCCATTAGAAATGCGGGTGGTGATCGGCGGTTGAAATTTCAACAAATGCGCAACTTATCCGAGGAAACCAACCAAAAATTGAGTGCTGTTTTGGATGCTGACCAAATGAGAATATATGAAGCCTACCGAGAAAAGCAGCGTGCAAAGATGCGAGAACAGATGGCTGGTGGTCGCGGAGGTCGTGGTCGTTTCTAATCCCTTCCCTAACCTATTTTAATAATTATCAAACTAAATAATTTATGGGCTGTAAAAGAATAACTTTACTTGCTACGCTTTTTCTCTTTTGTATCAACGCACCCAGTTATGGTCAATTTACCCGACAACAATTGGTTACGTATGCAAAAACATTTGAAAAAATGCCTGAAAATACCTTTGAACTACAGGCTTACGTTCCCGTAGATCAACGACCTGCCACTATTTCAGCAGGCTCACCGGCTAGTGACTTGGAATGGACTGTCTTTGACTCAGACTATCTAGACGGAGAGACGGACGGCTATGATACTTTTTATCCTGTTGATCCTTCAGATCAGTTTCCAGGTAGTAATACAGTAAAATTAGTAGAAGGCACCAGTCTTATTCACACCAGTGAACTCTACGACGGTGCGGATGGAGATCGTTTCGTTTTGGGGATTGATGAAAATCCCAATCCGTTTTTTCACCGAGGCCAGGACAGTGTCGATAACGATTTCTATGTTATCCAACATTTTGATTTTAGAAATGGGCATATACAATTAAGGGGCAATGCTTCTGATTATGCATTATTATACGCTGATGAAATACAAGACTCGGTTGCCACTACCGGTTGGTATTTATTTTACACTGCCGATAATAGCATTGACCTTATTGCCTTTATTTATCCCTGTTTTCAGCTTTTTGGCAACCAGCAAGAGGCGTATTTAAATGCTTTTTGTAATAGTGATAGTACTTTAAGTTTATCCGATGCTAATCAATTTCGGTATGCCCAACCGGTAGCCACCACTCCAAGTATTTTTAATGGCATAGCGCAAGTTGGAAGTACAGGGAAAGAGGTAGTGAGTGGTATTACAGTGGATGCTACTGGTAATATGTATTTGTTTGGATTGACCGACAGTAACCTAGACGGTGGCCCAGAATTCAAAAATGAATACTTTGTATCCAAAACCAGTCCAGACGGACAATTACTTTGGGTAGCGGAACTCCCAGTATCTGAAGCCAGCTTATTATTTGATGCCACTACTGATGGTGAATATTTATATGCTGCTGGTCGAACTTTTGGAAACCTCCCAGGTTTCCAGAATCAAGGAAGATGGGATGGAGTCATTCTGAAGATTGACCAGGAAACGGGTGAGATTGTAGATACTGAACAGTTTGGAACTTCACTTATAGATGGGTTTGGTAATATCACACTAGATGATGACGGTCACCTCTACGTATCCGGAGCAGGAGCTGATCCTGCTACTACAGGCTTAGGCGATCCTGACTTTATTCTGGCAAAATATAATAAAGAAACCCTAGAACAAATATGGTGGGCAGCAGAACCAGTACTCCCCACATCCAATAGATCAACTGAAGCCTGGGGAGGTATTACCTACATTCCTGGCGAGGAGCCTGGGAAAGGTAAAATAGTAGTAGGTGGATGGTTTGCGAATAACACTGCCGGAATTGCTGGGGCAGATGGATTTCTTGCACTGTTTGATGATTTGGATAATAGCCAACCGACAAAAATAAAATCTACAGTCATTGGTAGTCCGGGATTCGAGGCGGATTGGGTTTGGGGAAATACGGTAGATCGACAGGGTAATATTTATGCAGTAGGCTATACTAGTGGAGATTTGGCAGGTACCAATGCGGGTGAAGGTGATGCATTTATCGTAAAATTTGATGAAAACCTGGAAAATCCAGTTTTTAGGCAAGTAGGGTCAAATAAAGCAGAGCGTTTCAGAAAGATTGCGATTGATGAAAAAGGTGCTGTTTACGTTTCTGGCTTTACTTATGGGGATTTGGTCAGAGATAATCAAGATCGGGATTATCTTTCTGCCGATATTATCGTCCAAAAATATGACGCTGATCTAAACTTACTAGCAGCTAGGCAAATCGGTACACCTAATGAAGAGCGCGGATTTTTGGCCATGCGAGAAGGATCTTTATATCTTGGAGGAATGACTGAGGGTAGCATGGTAGCTCAAAACCACGGATCGTTCGACGGTTTCCTATTCGCTTTAGATCCCGAAAATTTAGAGTTTACTCAACCCAATGTACAGGAGCCAGAAGAAGAAAACGAGTTAAAAGCTATAGCCACCACCTTTCCAGAAATGCCAAGAGGAACGGCTGGTTTGCTTCCCTTTGTGCAAGGATTTCCAACTTTTGCTTCGGGAGGACCATTTAATGACTTAGATTTTACCATTTTAGATACCGATTATATAGATGGTGAAAATAGTGGTGGAGATGTATTTATGCCGGTTGACCCTGCTGACCAATTTCCAGGGGCTGACAAAGTAAAATTAATTCGTTGTGTCTTAAATACAGATCTTGATCAAGTATATGGAAGTGCTGATGCTGACAGAATAATTTTAGGAACACATGAAATAAACGTTCCCTTCTTTTTGAGCGGACCAGACAGTGTAGACAATGATTACGCGGTAATACTGCATTTAAATTTTGAAGCTGGATACATTCAATTGAAAGG
>JBCBCD010000358.1:0-6926 GCA_038530915.1 Bacteroidota bacterium | reverse complement strand
AGCAAAAAATGAGATGATGTACAACAGTTGTTCGAAAGCCCCAAAAAGAGGATTATAAAAATTTCTATTGAACTGTTCCTGCAAGTCATTAGTAGAAAAAAATAAAACGATAAAAAAGATCAATTGAGAAACTGGTAAGAAGAAGTGCTTCAGATCAGTAGACCTGATTTTATATTTTGGATACAAATTCAGTTTTACATAGAAAAAAATGAAAACCGGTAATGATAAGGTGTAGTAAATGGGCAAATATAGAAAAGCTGAATAGCGGGAAAAAAAGCCAGTAATGACACCAATATTATGCAATAAGGTAAGACCAAAACCAATTAAAAGTAAGCTGTAAAAAAAATTGGCTTTACGTACCCCGGAGTTTTTCATAAAATAAAGAATTCCCAGCATAATACTCTGTACGCTGCCTACTACTAATACTGCTAGTAGCGCATAAAAGTAGATGGTACGCTCTCCCAGGAATTCAAACATAGCTTATTGCATGGTGGTGTTGGATCAAAAATACTTCTTCTAGCTTATAAGTGTAAAAGTTTAAGGGTTTAAATGTTTAATTTTAAGCCCTTAAACTTTTACACTTTTCGACTAAGTACTTACTTATTAGAGCTTGGACGTTTCCATCTTACAGGAGGAGCTGGTTCTGGTTTTAACTCAATTCCTTGCGAAGGTAACAATCTTAATGCTTCTTGTACGGCTCTTTCTAATTGAGGATCTTTACCCTGGGCCAGAGCAGCAGGATCTTGGATGACTTCAATGTCCGGAGCAATTCCTTCACCTTCAACTGCCCACTCTCCATCGGCGTCGAAGAATCCGCCACGAGGAGCTACCATTCTACCTCCATCTATAAATCGAGGGGTATCCCAGGTACCTACTAGTCCACCCCAAGTACGCGTTCCTACGAGTGGTCCTACTTCTCTAAACTTGAACATATAAGGCAGTAAGTCTCCTCCCGAACCTGCACGTTCATTGATGATCATTACTTTTGGGCCCCAAACACCAGCCATTGGTGTTGTCCATGGGCGCTTATCACCGGCCTTGCTGTTAAAGTACCCATACAGTGGTCTAGACATAATATCAACCATATAATCTGCAGCTGATCCACCACCATTGTTTCTTTCATCAATGACAATACCTTTTTTATCTTGTTGAGAAAAATAATACCTATTGAAATAGGTAAATCCACCTCCACTTGTATTAGGAACATATACATAACCAATCTGGCCATTTGATAATTCGTCTACCTTTTTGCGATTCCCTTCGACCCAATCAAAGGTTCTCAGTTGGTATTCACTCGAGATGGGAATTACGGTGATGGATCTTGAACCCTCCATAGCTGGTTGGTCGCTTATGGTAAGCATTATCTGGCGGTTGGCAGTTCCTTCAAAAGCAGTGTAAAAATTGGTATTAGCGTCTAGTTTTTGACCATCTACCTCCAAGATATAATCTCCTTCACTTACATTTAAACCTGGACTGGATAATGGCGCCCTTAAGTTTGGATTCCAACTTTCTCCGGTATAGATCTTTTTTATTCTGTAAGCGCCGTTTTCCAAAGTAATATCTGCCCCCAATAAGCCAATATTTACACGATCAACATCCGGAAAATCTCCTCCACTTGTGTAGGAATGTCCTACTGCTACTTCACCACCCAATATGTCAATGATGTAATTCATGTCTGATCTATGTCTTACATGGTCTACCCATGGGCGATACCATTCATAAACTTTATCCCATGGAGCACCATGAACATTTTCTACATAAAGAAAATCACGTTGATACCTCCATCCCTCACGGTAAATTTGCTGCCATTCTTGTTGAGGATCTATTTTCAAACGCATTTGAGTATTAATTCTTCCTGATCCTGGCTTGGGCTTACCACCAGCTGCATTTACTATACCCCAATTGCTACCACTGCGGTAAAGCAATTGTTTTTTGCTATGAGAAGTCTCTGCATATTGAATGCGTGACATGAATTCAATGGCTTTTCTGTCTTTTAGGCTATACCTATGCAAAGTAGAGCCTGGTTGATTAGGGACACTTTCTTGTATAAAAATATGATTAGCAGGGCCCGCTACCAAACCGCCATAGTTTCTATTGGGAATATTTAAGGCTAGTATACGTTGCTGGATATTGTCAAAGTCTATTACCACACTATCGGCTCTCGACGCTTCTTTCTTCTTTTCTTCCTTGTCTTCTTCTTCATCACTTAATGGTGCCAAAGGATTGGGCAAAGTCTTATCTAAGATCAGCATGTAGAGACTTCTGGTAGTGCTTGGATCATATGAACTCATATCTAACCAGCCCGTAGACAAACCAAAGTTGGTGCTGGCTAAGAAGTACAAGTATTTTCCGGAAGCATCCCAAACAGGAGTGATGGCATCTGCCATCCCATCTGTTAATTGATAGGTCTTTTGGGTTTCTGTATCATATACTTTGATTGCCTTGAATTGGTTATCTAGTTGGCGTGCATACGCTATCCATCTGCCATCAGGTGACCAAACAGGGTTCATCGTTCGATTGGGATGTGCAAACCTATCGGTATCCACTTTTTGAGAAGCTCCACTTTCAACATTTACTACCCATAAGTTGTAGTCGGTATCTGTATAAGCGATGTGTTTATTATCTGATGACCAATCAGGTCTGAAATAAAAAGTAGGATTGGGCAGCTTGATGGATTTGGGTTCGTCCATTCCCATTTGATCACTTACCATTAGGGTATATTCTCCACTCTGGTCAGAAAACCAAGCGATGTGTTTTCCATCAGGAGACCAAACGGGAGAGCGATCTGCATGCCCGGAAGACTGAGTAATATTTCTCCAATTGCCATTTTCTTTAGGAACGGTAAATATTTCACCTCTATATTCAAAAAGGGCACGTTTTCCATTAGGAGACAATCGAGCATTGGTTAGGTTGTTACCAGAAACGGTTTCCCATCTTGGTCTGGACCAATCGATATCACCTTTTACAGTAATGCTTAACTGTTTACTCTTTTCTGTTTTTGTATCTAATAAATGTAAATAACCACCTTGTTCATAAACAATATCTGTGCCGAAGGCATCATGGCTTTTTATGTCAAAATCTTTATGGTAAGTAAGCTGGCTGACTTGCTCATTTTGAGTATTGTATTTCCAGATATTATTGGCATAGTCTCTTTCAGAAAGAAAATAAACTTCGTTACCTACCCAAATAGGATCAGTATGTCTTTCACGATCTGTTTGTGGCGTTCTTTGCAGTTTCAAAGTTTTTCGGTCTACTACCCAAATCGGCATAGCTTGTCCTCCACGGTAGTTTCTCCATTCTGCATCCCAAAAGGTGATAGGAGTATAGGCTATTTTTTTTCCATCAGGAGAAATTTCTCCATAAGCAGCTCTGGGAGCTTCCAGCACTTCAGGCATTCCTCCTTCTAAAGAAATGCTATATAGTCTGTTTAAGCGTGTAGGATGAGCAGCACGAGTCGACCTAAAAACGACAGCTTTTCCATCCGGTGTCCAGCCTTGTACTTGATCAGCACCACCATGCCAGGTCAACCTTTTAGGAGTACCTCCGGTAGTCGGTATAATATATACATCTGCATTGCCATCGTATTGAGCAGTAAATGCGATCATTTTTCCATCAGGTGAAAAATGTGGATCATTTTCAGCTCCCTCATCCGTAGTCAGTCGAGTAGCATCGCCACCATTTCTATCCACAGTCCAAAGGTCATTAGCATAAACAAAAACGATATGGCTTTCACTTAAACTGGGCTGCCGCAATAATTGGGTGCCTTGCCCATAAATCTGTGAACCGTCGAAAAGAATCAATGTAATAAATAACAATAGGCTTGAAGAAATGTGATTCATGTCGGAAGGATTGAAGTAATAAACTAATGAGTGTGAAAATATTAATATGGTTTTGCTTGTGCAACTAGTAGGCTTTTAAATTTATAATTGGAAAAACTGAGCTTCAAAAGAATAAAAAGTCCTATTTTGAAATCATTCGAAATTTTTTTATTTCAAATGATTAAAGTCATTGTGCCCTTTCATTTTTGCTAATTCAAAATGAATGAATACAGTATACCTTTCACCTCAAATTGTACTAATTATATAAGTAAACCCGATAATAATGATTGTCACTAGTAGAAGTGTTTATCAACCAGTAAGTCCAGCAGAAGCGGTTTCAGTAATTAAATCTGGCGATAAAGTATTTATGCACAGTGCTGCCGCTGCACCACAGGTTTTATCTGAAGCATTAGCAGGTAGAGCCAGTGAACTAAAAGACGTTCAGATTTATCACTTACATGTGGAAGGCCCAGCGCCTTATGCATATGAAGAATATCAGGAAAGCTTTTTTGTGAATAATTTGTTCACAGGCAAAAACACAAGAAAAGCCATCCGCGATGGTAGAGCTGACTTTATTCCTATCTTTTTAAGTGAAGTACCTTACTTATTTAGAGAGAAAATTATTGATCTGGATGTGGCTGTATTGCAAGTCTCTCCACCTGACCACAATGGGTATTGTACCTTGGGCGTTTCTGTGGATGCCTCTTTGGCAGCAGCACAATCGGCAAAGATTATTATTGGAGAGTTAAATCCTAATATGCCAAGAACAAGAGGAGATGGTGATATTCATATTAGTAAGTTTACAAAGGTAGTAGAAGTAGATTATCCTATTCCGGAAGTGAATATTCCAGAACCTACGGAGATAGAAATGAATATTGGAAAGCACATTGCAGGGCTTGTTGAGGATGGAGCTACCTTACAAATGGGTATTGGTGCCATTCCAAACGCCGCTTTAAAAGCAATGAGTAATCATAAAGGATTGGGTATTCATACAGAAATGTTTTCAGATGGTGTCTTGGAATTAGTTGAAAAAGGAATGATTACTAACGAACACAAAGTGAAACATCGCAATCATATTGTTTCAGGCTTCCTTACCGGATCTAAGAAACTATACGAGTTCGTTCATGATAATCCTTTGGTACGAATGTTGGATATTGCTTATGTCAATGATACAGCAGTTATTCGTCAGAATCCAAAGGTTACAGCCATCAACTCTGCCATAGAAATTGACCTTACTGGCCAGGTTTGTGCGGACTCTATCGGTACTTACATTTATTCTGGTGTGGGTGGACAAATGGACTTTATGAGAGGAGCTGCACTTTCTAAAGGTGGAAAACCGATTATCGCCCTTCCTTCTACTACCAGAAAAGGAATAAGTAGAATTACTGCCTTACTTAAGACAGGTGCAGGTGTTGTAACTACCAGAGCACACGTAAGATATATCGTTACAGAATATGGTGTGGCTGATCTTTATGGCCAAAACTTAAGAACTAGAGCTAAGCGTTTGATCAATATTTCTCATCCTGATCATAGGGAAGAATTGGAAAAAGCTGCTTTTGAAAGGCTCAATCTTAAGACATGGTAAAAAAAAGGGGGCTGTCTCATATGTTTTTTGAGTTTATTTTCCTTAAAAAGCAAAGCTTTTTAAGGAAAATAAACTCAAAAAAACCTTCTTGGGTGTCTCAAAACGAGGTGCGAGTTATGAGACACCCTCTTTTTTCTTCTATTCTATCTTTAAAAATCTCAGTCGCACACTTCCAATATCTCTATTGAATAAGTGTATCAGATACATGCCTGCCGGCAAGTCGTTGACTTCAATCTCTTCTCTTGGTAGCAATTGTATATTATTTGTTTGATATACTCTACCTGTAAAGTCCATAATCTTCATTTGATAGATGCCCATCAAAGATGGATCTGTTTCAATGGTTAGATTATTCAATGCTGGATTTGGATAGACATTAAAGTCATCCGAGTTCAGTAGTTGTTCTTCTGTTGAAGTTGAAATCAAACTGAAACAGTTGGTCGTATCGCTACAGAATTCTGTTATGATAACCAATTTATATTCACCCGAACTTGGCGGTAGGAATAAAGCAGTATCTGTTTCTAGTACAATTGAATCAGTAGCACAATCAATCCATTGGTATGTACCTTCTGGAGCATTTGCAAATATTCCGGTAGAATCTATTGTTATCGTAGTATCTATGTCTTCTATACTAAATTCTAAGGTTACAGTCGAATCACATCCATTAACTGTACTGAAAGTGTTGAGATAGGTACCTGGGAACCTCAACTGTCGATTACCAAAGAAGTAGGTTTCACCAGAACAAATAGTCAATGAGACTGCAGTGTCAATTGGATTTTGGAAATCCAGATTTACGGTTACTGTAGAGTCACAACCTTCAAGGCTTTCCAGGAATGCGATATATGTACCCGGTGAGGTTAATGCTTGCGTACCCAACATGAAGGTATCTCCTTGACACACAGATATATTAAAGGTATCTACAAATGCTTCGGTAACGGTTAAATCAAGGACTACTGTAGAATCACATCCCTCAATCGAAGTCAATGTTTGTGTGAAAATACCTGTTTGTGTATAGTTTTGATTTCCTACACTGAAGGTCTGTCCGGCACAAATGGTCTCTACCAACGTATCTGTAAATATTGGTAATACTGTCAAATCCAACGAGAAGATGATATCACAACCGTTTTGAGCCTGGAAAGTATCTTGATAAACTCCTGTTTCTCTAATGGTTCGATTACCAAAGACATATGTTTCACCGGCACAAATGGTTTGGATAATATTGGTTCTTGAAGTAGGAATGACATTCAGGTTCAAGGTAATGATGGAATCACAACCATTAGAGCCCATTAATGTCTGCTGGTAAATACCAGATTGATCCAACACCTGATCATTGAATTCATACGTTTCTCCTTCACAAATTGAAACTGAAAAACCTGAAGAACGGCGTGGAATAATTTCTAATGTTAAGAAAACAATAGAATCACAACCACCAGAACCTATGAAGGATCCAGTATATTCACCAGGCACTCTCAACTCTCTGTTTCCAAACATGTAAGTGTCTCCTTCACAAATAGAGAGTTCCACTC
>JBCBCD010000357.1:0-6928 GCA_038530915.1 Bacteroidota bacterium | reverse complement strand
GGTGATGAAGTCAATATGAAAATATTGGTAGGTGATTTAGACACTGAAAGAGACGCAGATCGCTTAAGAGAAGTCGGAGCAGATGCTTTACAAATTGTAACCGGAGGTATCTGCCACTTGGAAGCACAAATGATTTGGCAAGCAATGGAAAAGATGGACCTTGATGGTGTGGAATTACTCATTATTGAAAATGTAGGTAACCTGGTTTGCCCTGCTTCTTTCGATTTAGGAGAAGATTATAGAGTTACTCTAATTGCAACTACTGAAGGAGACGACAAGCCCAAAAAGTATCCTCGTATGTTTTTAACAAGTGAGTTGATGTTGGTTTCTAAGGCAGACTTGTTGCCACATCTCCCATTTTCAGTAGATGCAGTAGTTAAAGATGCAAGAGATATTAACCCTAATATTGGAGTGATAGAGATCTCTAGTGTTCAGGGGCTCGGTATTGACGAGTGGTGCAATTGGTTATTGTCAAAAGTACAGGAGAAAAAAGAAGCAGTTTCTTTAACCACTGCCTCTTGATCACTTGGCACATTCATATCGAAGGACAAGTACAAGGAATAGGATTCCGACCATTTGTATATCTATTGGCTCAACAATATCAATTAAAGGGTTGGGTCAATAATACTACAGATGGTGTTCATATAGAATTTTCAGCTATGGAATCCCTGGCAGAAATGTTCTACAAAGATGTGATTGGCAATGCTCCTCAATTGGCACGCATCACCAATCACTACATTAGTGAAGTAGAACCCCAAACCTTTACTTCTTTCGATATCATTCAAAGTGAAGCTACAGGAGATACAAAATTGTTGATCACTCCTGATTTTGCCATTTGTAACAATTGTAAAACTGAGTTATTAAACTCCACCAATAGAAGGTACTTATACGCTTTCATCACCTGTACTCAATGTGGACCAAGATACTCCATCATTGATAACTTGCCTTATGATCGTCACAATACGACCATGCACACATTCACTCAGTGCCCTACCTGTCAATCTGAGTATGATGAACCCACCGATAGAAGGTATTTTTCTCAAACCAACTCTTGCATGGACTGTGGCATAAGCATGCAACTATTCAATAATCAAAAAGAAATTACACCTACTACTCAGCAATCGATTATTGATGAAATAATTAACCATTGGCAAAAAGGAAAAATAATAGCCATCAAAGGAATCGGTGGTTATTTATTGACCTGTAGTGCAAATGACTCTCAAGCCATAGCAAGATTAAGAGCTCGAAAAAACAGGCCTTCTAAACCATTAGCCTTAATGATCCCGAAAATTGACTCTTTCAGCAATGCACTTTCTGAAATGGTCATTGATTCAATCTCTGATCACAGCAGTCCAATTGTTTTAATTTCGAAGAATAAAGTTCCTTACTCCATTGCACATGAAGACATAGCTCCTGATCTTGAAAAAGTGGGTCTGATGCTTCCTTATACTCCACTTTATGTCTTGTTAATGGAAAAATACCAAGCTCCAATAGTAGCTACCAGCGGAAACCCAAGTGGCTCGCCTATTATCTTTGACGATGAACAAGCATTGGAAAGCTTAACTAGCATTGCAGATTTAATTGTGATCAATAACAGAAAAATTGTTGTTCCTCAGGATGATAGCGTCCTTCAATATTCTGATCATTACAAACAAAAAATAATACTTCGACGCTCTAGGGGACTTGCTCCCACTTACATAAACCCCAAACTAAGAGTACCTCCAACACCTGTTTTAGCAATGGGTGCGATGCTAAAAAGTACTTTTTGCCTAACACTCAAAGGCAATGTATACGTAAGCCAATATTTAGGCAACCTCAATGACTTTGAAACTCAGGAAAGTTACAAACACAGTCTAAAGCATTTCCTGAAGCTTTTCAAAACACAAGCTAGATATATACTTTGTGATAAACACCCAGCATATCCTTCTACTCAGTATGCTCATGAACTGGCTGACATACTTGATGTACCAATTCTACCCATCCAGCATCATAAAGCACATTTTGGTGCCATTTTAGGTGAAAACAACCTTATTCATTCTGAAGAGAAAATTCTTGGCGTGATCTGGGATGGTACGGGCTTAGGGGATAATGATCAAATATGGGGTGGTGAGTTTTTCACCTATAATAATTATCGTATAACACATGCAGGGCAGTTAAAACCATTCCAACATATCCTAGGTGATAAAATGTCCAAAGAACCAAGAATATCGGCTTTTACCATTGCTCATGAATTGGAAGATGCTCGACCAATCCTACAAGCAAAGTTTTCCACTTTTGAATGGAAAAACTACCGCAAAATGATGGAGAAAAGTAAGCTTCACAACTCAAGCATGGGGCGCTTATTCGATGCGGTTTCATCTATACTGCTGGGAAATGATGTGCAATTTTATGAAGGTGAAGCAGCTATAGCCTTAGAAATAAAAGCTCAAAAACACTTCAAAAAAACAGGTTTAGCATTTGACGATGCTTATCCATTTTCAAATGCTCAAGAAAAAGATATATATCCAAAAATAATCATTCAACACCTCATTAAAGACATTCTTAATAACCAAGCGACCCCACTGATTGCAGCCAAATTTCACAATACACTTGTCAATATAATCCAGTTTCAAGCTGAATTTTTCCAAGTGCATCATTTGGCCTTTAGTGGAGGTGTATTTCAAAACAGTCTGTTGGTGGATTTAATTATTCACCGACTTTCTTCAAAACATCGACTATACTTCCATCAACAACTGTCTCCTAATGACGAGTGCATTTCTTTTGGGCAACTCATGTGTCATCATATTGATAACACCTATTATTCATTAAAAAACAAATCGGAAAATTATGTGCTTAGCAATTCCAGGTAAGATTAAAGCTATAGAAACTCAATACAATGGGCTCGTTAGAATGGCAAAAGTTTCTTTTGGTGGTATCATCAAAGAGGCGAGCCTTGAAATGGTTCCTCATGCAAAAGAAGGTGATTATGTATTGGTGCATGTAGGTGTAGCCATAAGTGTAGTAGATGAAGAAGAAGCCAAACGGACCTTCCAATATCTCGAAGAAATGGGTGAGGTTGAAGAAGAACTCAACATACACGAATTTTTACCGGATAAAGAAGAATACAAGTCTGACCCCGTCAGCTAAAGTACCAATCCCATTCAATTATTTTCGATACAGTCAAAGCAAAACCATTCAACATGAAATTTCTAACTGAATATAGAGATCCGGAATTTGCAAAACGCTATCTGGACGAAATCCACAAAACAGTAACTCAAAACTGGACCATCATGGAAGTTTGTGGTGGTCAAACACATAGCTTGGTAAAAAATGGCATTTTAAACTTACTTCCGGATCAAATCAATATGGTACATGGCCCAGGTTGCCCTGTCTGTGTAACACCGCTGAATTTGATCGATAAAGCCGTATACTTGGCAGAAGATAAGGATGTCATTCTATGTTCTTTCGGCGATATGTTAAGAGTACCGGGTTCAGAAAAAAGCTTACTTCAAGCTAAAGCTCAAGGTGCAGATGTAAGGATTTTATACTCTCCCTTGGAAGCTGTAAAATTAGCCGCAGAAAACCCGGATAAAGAAGTCGTATTCTTTGCTGTTGGTTTTGAAACGACTGCTCCTGCCAATGCATTGTCAGTACTTCATGCTAAAAGATTGGGCCTTAAAAACTATTCTATCCTAGCTTCTCATGTTTTGGTACCTCCGGCAATTGATGCTGTAATGAATGATGAAGAAAGTACCATTCAAGGTTTTCTGGCAGCAGGACATGTCTGTACCATCATGGGTATAAAGGAATACTATCCGCTTGTAGACAAATACAATATTCCAATAGTAGTGACCGGCTTCGAGCCAGTGGACTTATTGCAAGGCATTCTTATGACAGTTAAGCAATTGGAAGCAGGTACAGCAGTTTTAGAAAACCAATACAGCCGCGTGGTGAAGCCTGAAGGTAACCCCAACGCAATAAATGTCATTCATCAGGTTTTTGATATAAACGACAGAGAATGGAGAGGAATTGGTACTATTCCAATGAGTGGCTATGAAGTAAAAGAAGAATTGGTCGAGTTTGACGCTAGGAAAAAATTCAATGTAAACATAGCTGAAGCTCCTGAAAGTGAAGAGTGTATTGCAGGACTCGTCTTAAAGGGAATCAAAAAGCCTCATGAATGTCCTCAATTTGGTAAAAAATGTAAGCCTGAAAATCCATTAGGAGCACCAATGGTAAGTTCTGAAGGTGCATGTGCCGCTTATTACCATTTTTCTGCCATGCTCGATAATGTAGAAGCATTGGTTTAAACAAAACAGTATGGAAACTTTAAAACAGAAATCAGAAAGACTAAGAATGCAACTGCAATGTCCCATGCCCAAGCTTGATTTTGATGTCATCACCTTAGGTCATGGAAGTGGAGGCTTGCTTACCAACAGACTTTTGGACAGTGGTGTTTTCGATGTATTGAAAAATGACTTATTGGATAAAAGGCACGACGGAGCTGTATTTGAACTGAATGGAAAAACCGCCTTCACAACTGATAGTTTTGTCATCTCGCCTATTTTTTTTCCAGGCGGAAATATTGGCGAATTAGCCGTAAATGGTACAGTCAATGACCTGGCTATGTGTGGAGCTATCCCCAAATACCTTTCCTTGGGTTTCATTATAGAAGAAGGCCTTAGAATGGAAGAGTTTTGGGACATCCTTGTGGCCATTAAGTTTGCTTGCCAGCAAGCAGGCGTCTCCATCGTAACCGGAGATACCAAAGTAGTAGAAAAAGGTAAAGGTGACAAAATCTTTATCAATACAACCGGAGTAGGTCTCGTACATCCTCAATCCCAAATAGATATTTCTCGAGTCAAAGCCGGTGATAAGATTATTGTCAGTGGCAATATAGCCACTCATGGCATTGCCATCATGTCTAAACGAGAAGGTCTTGAATTTGAAACGACCATCGAAAGTGATACTAGAAATCTAAATCATGAGGTTAAGGCATTATTGGATGAAGTCGGTGAAGATGTGCACTTATTTAGAGATCCTACAAGAGGTGGAGTGGCTAGTGTTTTAAATGAAATCGCTCGTGATATCAAGCTGGGGATAGATCTGCATCAAAGGCAGCTTCCTGTAGATGAACAAGTATACGGAGCCTGTGAAATGCTGGGCTTAGATCCGCTGTATGTTGCCAATGAAGGCATTTTTATAGCCATAGTAGATGAAAAAGTAGCTGATCGTTGCATTGAAGTGCTTGCTTCTTTTGACAATACCCAGCAGGCTTCCATTATTGGAGAGGTTGTTGAGAAACATCCCAAGCAAGTGGTCCTGACTAGTGGTATTGGTGGAAAAAGGGTAGTGAATATGCTAGTGGGTGAACAGTTGCCTAGAATATGTTAAGATGAAATCAGACTTGCAAAATAGAGATGAGATTAAGGTGTTGGTCCACAGTTTTTACGAAAAACTATTAGAAGATCGAATGCTTAAACACTTTTTCCTGGAGGTAGCACAGATCTCCTTAAGCGAACACTTGCCCATTATAGTAGATTTTTGGGAAAGTGTGCTCTTTAAAGTGGGAAAATACAATAGAAACACCATGCAGGTGCATCTCGATTTGCATATGGAAGAACGGATTAATAAAGCCCAAATTGAGCAATGGCTGAAGCTTTTTAATGAGACAGTTGATGAGTTCTACGAAGGACCTAATGCAGATAAAGCAAAAAATTCAGCAAAGTCCATTGCCATTATTATAAAAATGAAAATCGACAATCTTGAAAGACAACGACTTGAACTTAACAATTGAAAGTTTACCGAAATTAGTTGAAACCAGGCAAGTGTTTTTAGGTGCTGAGGAGAGTCCTCTTTTGGCACCCAGGGGTGTATTTTTAGTCAAGAATAGATTGATTGTAGCAGATACTGCTCAAAATAGAGTATTCATCTGGAATAACCTTCCAAAGGAACAAACACAAAAAGCTGACATTGTTTTGGGGCAAGCAGCAAAATCAGAAACGGGTAGAAATGCCAGTGGCACGGTCAATGCTTCTAGTCTGTTTTATCCCTCTGGTATTTGGTCTGATGGAACTAAGTTAATTGTCGCAGACGCCTGGAACCACAGAGTGCTCATTTGGTTGACCTTTCCTACTCAAGATGGCCAGCCAGCTGATGTTGTAGTAGGACAAGCTGATTTTAAACACAATGATCCGAATGTAAAAGGGATAAGTAACCCACCTTCTGCAAAAAGCCTGAATTGGCCATATGGTGTTTTTTCAGATGGGAAAAGCCTCTGGATAGCTGATACAGGTAATCGTCGTATTCTTTACTATAAAGATATTCCTCAAGAAAATTTTGCCGCTGCTGATTCTGTAGTAGGGAAGCGCTCTTTTGAAGAAAGAGATTACGATCACAATGATCCCATCTGGCCTTATTCCGTAAAAATTGGCCCTAATGGAGAAATGTCTGTAGCAGATACTCAATATTACAGAGTACTTGTATGGAAAAATTGGGAAGATGCTTTAAATCATCCTGCAGATGTAATCATTGGTCAACAAAGTTTTGAAGGAAATGGTCAGAATCAGTTCAACTGGTTTCCAAAGGCCAATAGCCTGAATTGGTGTTACGACAGCTGCTTCTATAAAGATGGGCTTTGGGTTGCGGATACGGGCAATAGCAGGGTGCTTTGGTACAATCAAGTTCCTGACTCAAATAACCGGGAAGCAGATAATTTATTGGGGCAGAATGATTTTACTACCGGAAGTGAAAATAAGAATACCATCTGGAGTACAGAAGAAAGTATGTATTGGCCATTCCAATTGTGTATAGAAAACAACATACTTGTGGCTGCAGATACCGGCAATCATAGGATTGTCATCAATCATTTAAACTTTTAAATCACCCAAATAGGAATGTGGTCATGACTACATTCCTATTTGTTTAAACTATTCATTATGGAAGCATC
>JBCBCD010000356.1:2135-6939 GCA_038530915.1 Bacteroidota bacterium | reverse complement strand
CAAATGTACGATCTACAGGAACAGCTCTTTTTAGAAGGAGTCGACCAAGACACCACTTTTGTTTCTTAGTTTCAAAGCCGTATTTATTCCTTTACCATAGTAAGATTGGATCAATTCAAGGAAATTGAGTTTAGAGGCTTCAAATTGGAAAAACAAGATGTTTTTACTGATTAAGGTGTCAATCTTCGCATATAATGAAAGCGATTTTTCTAATAATTCTTCTTGCCCATTTACTTCAAATTGATCTTCATAAATATTGGCCTTGATTGAAAGTTGTCTTACCATATCAAGATCATTGATCAATATGGATTGATTTACGACAGGAATACCAGATTTGTCATATTTTCCATTTATCATCATGTACTTGAAAGCCTGCTGTAAATGACGATGTGCCTTTGCATAGTCTCCTTTTTTTTGATGAACTTCAGCCAGGTTTTCGTAAGCATAAGCCAGAGCTTGATATGTTTCAAGTGTTGATAGCAAAGCTTTTCTTGTTTGCACTACTTCATTAAGCAACTCTATCGTCTCGTCAAACTTTTCACTTTCAGATTTGATTAATGCTATTTTTTCTATTGCTTCAGCATATAGATCAGGAGTTTCTTGTGGATCAATTAGTTCGAGTCCTTTCATGGTAAGTTTAGAAGCCTGTTCAAAGTCTTCCAATTCAAAATAGTAAATGCCTGCATTTTGATAAAGAAAAGCAAGGTCATAGCTACTTATGGAATTGGGAAATTCTTCAGCAAGAGATAAGGCTCTGGAAATAATAGAATCCGCTTTTTCGTATTTCTTAAAATCTATACAAAGAATGAGGAAGCGATTCAATACCTCAAATTGTAGGGCTTCACTGTCCTCTACATCCTTTAAGACATTCAAAGAGTTTTCAAAATACAATTCAGCACGGAAGGCATCCAGGTTTTCCAAATAAAAATTAGCTATGCCATTGTAATAATTGCCTAACCTAAGAGGTGGGTAATCGGGATCATTTTCAAAGATATAAATGGCCTCATCCAGGTATTTTTTGGCCTGCACATTGTTGCCAAGGTATTGATAAGAAATGCCGATATTATAAATGGTATTGGCTCGTTCACTTTCAGGTACTCCATCACAATCTTTCCAACTTTTTAAAGCCAGGTTTTCAAAACAATCAATGGCTTCATCTTCTCTATTTAACCAATAATAAGATATGCCAATCTTATGAAAGATCTTACCTTTCAAATGACAAGGGAGCTTTAAAAATGCCTCGCTAGTCAGTAACTTTTCTTTCAGGAGTAAATTTTCCTCATAAGCTTCAGTTTCCAGGTTATTATTTATCTGTGCAAGTAGGCTATCATAATAGCCTAGAGCTTTAAGTCCTGAACAACTCAAGCTTATGAGAAAAATTATGGAGATTGTTAAGTAACGCAAAACTTTATATATGATTTACTTCATAATCACGAGCTTTTTTATGATCAAATCCCCTGAAGTTAATTGGATACCAATGTTGTATATGCCTTCTTTAAGTCCTTCTAAATCAAATTCCTGTGGACTTTTATTGATTACATCCACTTTCATTCTTTTTACTACACGATTCAATCCATCGTACAATACAACTTCAGCATCTTGTCCCACATACGCTTTTAAGTCTAAATAAACTTGCCCTCTTGCCGGGTTAGGATAAATATTGACTTCGTCCAAAATTTCAGCAGGATGATCTAAATCTAATGGTATAAGTTTGTCCGGTTCTGGAATAACAATAATAGGTGCTTCCTCTTCTGTACAATGCCTATTTACTTCAAGACAACTTGAATAAGGAGCACTACATTTATTACCTTCTTCATCCATTTGATGAACTATGATAAAGTCACCAAAGGTTTGGCCAAGTATATCGTCACTTGTAGAAGCAGGTATTTTGACCTCCTTACCAGACCATTTAATAATGAATGTGTTGGTATGATTCTTATTAATTTGGAAAGTAGAAAAGGCTATGAAATCGCCAGGACCCACATCGCGATAAGTACCCAAAAATTCTTGTCTACCATCATTTGCAAAGCCATCTACTTTAGTAGTTGCTTTGGCAATATAAAGTAGCCCTATGCTTGATCGATTACCCACAGCAGCACAATCATTGTATGGACTACAAGATGGGCCGGCAGGTTGATCGCCCCAAATTTCACCGTTTTCTGCTAGATAACCTCTTAATTTCAATGCACCAAATTGATCACCAATTACGAGTACTTGCGAACAATCGGTTTTAAAGTTTATTGTCTGAAGAAGATTCCCTTCTCCATCTTCAATAGAAATGGTAAGGGTGCTTCCTATTCGTGTCTTGCCAATAATGTTGGCGTCCACTTCAAAAATTCCATTCAATGGCAACTGAAGATCTCTAAAATAGACTTCCCTTTCATCCTCACCAGATTCTACTGTGATGTATACGAAAGGATCGTAAGCTAAGTTGCCTTTACATATAAAATTATCTGATGTTTGAGTATTATTTGATGAAGCGCATTCATCTCCAGTATATTGGAAGGATAAAATAGATGGCTGTGCACCAGTAGCAGTACAACCATCTATAACTACTTCTATATCTCCATAAGATGTGCCATTCTTGAATTGTATGCCTTCTACTTTCACGGCTCCAAATTGATCCCCCATACCTAAAGGTTCATCACAAGAAGCATTGAATTTTATATACTGAAATGGATACCTAAATCTTGGATGATAAAGCGTAATGTATACATAATCAGATAATTCTTTTTCTTCTGACTCGTATGCATTAAGAGTAAATGTTTCATCCATTTTGATCATTCCTTCAAACCAAACCTGACCACCTCCACTTGGGTTTTCACTTGCAATGATGTATACTTCTTCTCTACCTGATGACCAGCCAAAACAACCAGTTTCGTTAGAACGTTGATCATTATCACTTGCAGAACAGCTGCTACCAGTATACTTTAAAGTTATTATTGCCGGTTGATCGCCTTCATCACAAGTATTTTCTGGTATGATTACAGGGTTTCCACAAGTACGCCCGTTGCTAGCCAGATAGCCCGTCAACTTAAGACTTCCAAATTGATCATTTACACCTAATGGTCTGGACTTTGTTCGAAGTTCTATTACCTGTAAAGCATCATCATCATCATCGTCGTCGTCATCATCATCATCATCGTCGTCATCATCATCGTCATCATCATCATCGTCGTCATCATCATCCCCTTTTTCTTCCTTTATGGTAATTTTCAATTTGGAGGCAAGCTCTTTTTGATCAATTCTTGCAGCATCAATCGAGAATGTCTCAAATAGTTCTACACTGTGATTTTTCAAAAGATATTTTCCATTAGCTTTTACATCTACATAAACCAATTTCTTATCATCCGGATCTCCACTACATTTTGCTTTGGAACCCTGACTGTGATTAGAGGCTCTACAACTTGTACCTGTATATTGAAAAGTTAACAAGCGTGGGCTTTCAGAAGTAGCCAGAGCACAATCATCAATTGGAGCTTGCTCATAACTTCCAAGATTCGATGGAAGTGTACAATCGTTAGCGTTTATATAAACTATACCTTGATTACAACCATCAGAACAATCGGTTTTTACTCCATCACAAACCTGATAAACAAATAGATCCGGCTCACCGGAGCTAGATGTATAAGTAAAACTTCCGTCAGCGTTAATCCCCACTTTACCATGAAAAGGGCCATAGACAGGACTACTAGAAAATGAAATGGGATCATTTTCAGCATCATAAACAGGTATTTGATCCTCTATAGTCATGCCACCTTGCACACACAAGTTGACTTCTGCAGTTTCTGGTGGGCAATTGGCATCACAGATTTCTTCCTGAGCTTGTTTTATGTCACAATCATCACACTTAGCTGGTTTGTCTTTTAAAGCTTTTTTAAAATCAATGACTCCTCCAGATTGATTGGTATTGGAAAGATTACGTACTGGTTTAGAAGTATTGATTAATCTACATTTTATTTCACAAGCGTTGAAATCTTCTTGTCTACTTCCAATAATGGCAGAAAGTGCACTAACTATGGCAGTAGAAAAAGAAGTGCCTGAGTAGTATTCTACACCACCGGTTAAAGACGGACCAGGAATGCTTTCTCCAAGAATGCTTACATCCACAGATATTTTACCATAATTGCTAAAAAAGCTGAGTGATTCGTAAGGTGTATTAGAACCTACTGAAATGATGTTATCGTTGGGTAATGCGGAAGGCACAGGTACAAGATCTTGATTATCAATGTTTATATTGTCATTGCCTGCAGAACAAACTACCAGTACACCTTTGCTTTGAGCATAATCAATTGCTAGCTGTAAAGGGTTTAAATCTTCTTCTTCAAGAGCTTCGTAATAACTGAAACTCATATTGATAATATCTGCTCCGGCATCGACAGCATCAATGGTAGCAAAAATTAAATCGGAAATATTGCCCAGACCTTCTTCATTGTGGGTCTTTCTAATATCAAATGAAATGTTGGTGGGATAGCCATTGTAGCTTAAAATGTCATAAATGATACCAAAGATATGAGTACCGTGACCATTTTCATCTTCAGGAGTTAGATCATTATTAATGTAATCGTAGCCTGTATAATCTATTGGTCCAAAGTAGCTGTTAATGGAAGCCTCAGAAACACCTGAGTCTAGAATCGCTATTTTAATTGGGTTGTTTCCCAAGTCGCCACGTAAGTCTAAATCTTTATAAAAGCTTTTTTTGAATTCTTTATCACTAGGCTCTAGCTCAAAGGTCATGTCTAGTGTGACTTCATCGATGGTTGTCTTTTTCTTGGAACGAGTAAGGTGTCTGTCAATATCTATT
>JBCBCD010000356.1:0-2125 GCA_038530915.1 Bacteroidota bacterium | reverse complement strand
CTATTATTTCTCCTTCATCACAGGTGTACGGAAAACTCTTTACGGCCCAAACTCTTAAACCAATTTCATCATTTTTCCAAAGTTCAACAGAGTTGAGTTCAGCTAAAAGTGCTTGAGTTTCTTGCTGGCTAACCCCATGACAGAGTTTTACAAAGTATTGATTTGGATGTGACACAAATAACTCTTGTGAGTTTTTTGTATCACTCGATTGTACACCCTTGTTTACATCAGAATCATTGATGTAAACTTGTCCCCTTACATGGGCTATATTGACAAATATTGCCAATACAATTAGAAATAAGTTTTGCTTATTCATGGTTTCATAGATGGTTGCACAATAGGGTTGTAATTCATTGTAGGGATACAACCTTATTGAGTACAAAAAAAATTAATACCAGAGGGGGGAGGTTGATATTGTATACTTTATCGGTACTTGAGAAAATCCGTTTTAGTAAGAGGTATTAAGCAGAAGGATAAAAGATGTATGATCAAACTTAAAATTAATCAAGCAAAAACATGTTTTATTCAAGTCCAACTACTTACGTATAGAATTCAAATATATAAAATTAGTTGTATACAATAGTGAATTTTGCCGGAAAATAGGTATAAATCGTGTCAAGTTTTTTGGCCACCCAAATTGGGACTTGAATCTGGGTTAATTATTTGAGTGACCGTAACATTTTTTTCGCTTTCTTGTAATTCCAATCCTCAGCAGAGATTGATTGCAGCAAACTTTTTGCTTTATCCTCCTCACCATTTAAGACGTATGCAATGGATAAGAACCATCTTGCTTCGATTTGAAATTTGCTTTCGGGATTACGTTCTAACACCTCTAACACGGGTATGCCTTGTGCATACTTCTTATTGTATAAAAAACTGAGCGCGGTGTAGAGATTGTCTTCTTCTGTTTTGTTCTCAATTTGGGAATAATACTGTTCAGCTAATAAATAATCCTTTTTATTAAAAGCATTTATTGCTTCTTGTCTAGTCGTTTCTTCGGTTTTAGTTCCTTTTGTTGCTGCCGAGTGATAAACTTCTGTTTTTGTTAGGAAGTTATCAGCCAGCACTTGTGGGTCATTGGCTTGAAAAATGTATGGAAAAGCAGTAAGTAAAATCAAAACGACTGCGGCAGCAGGGATTAAATAAAATACCCTAGAACGTTTTTTTTTCGAGAAACTCACCACTAAACCTCCTTTTGAAAACTTATGATCGTTGTGTAAAGAATGTTCGAGCTCATTTCGCAACTCTTGATCAAACTTGGAGCGGACCAAACTTTTGAAGACCGAATCAAGCTGATCTTCATTTAAGTTTTCGTCCATTATACTATGATTGCTCATTAGATTTTTTCTTTTTTAGTCTTAAGAATTTTTCTCATACTTTTAATACATCTTTCCTTCTGTTTCCTTGTTGCTTCAGGACTTTTTTCTAGGTAATCAGAAATTTCAATCAATTTCATATTGCCATAGTAATAAAGCTTCAATAACTCCTGGCAATCAGCACCCAACTCAACCCATGCCGCATTAAAAAGGGTCAAATCATCTTCATCTACTGTATTGTCTTCAAAATCCAGCTCGTAAAGATCGGTTTCCTGAAATTCCTGTGATTTAAATTTATTGGTATTCTTAAGGTAAATTTGGGACGCCATGGTATTAAAGAGATATCTTAGATTACCATATTTTAATTTTCCGTCTACCAATAAGCTCCTGAATTTTATCAAAGTATCCATGACCGCATCATAAGCATCATCAAAAGAAGCATTATACTTTCTTTGAACCAATGACACGCAATCTTGAAAATGTTTTAGGAAAACATTTTTAAAGAAATCAGTTTCATTTTTTTTGAGATCGTCAATAAGCGTTTCAAAGTCATCTGAACTAAGTCCAAAGTTTTTGTCCATCTCTAACTAATTCATTCCCGGGTGAATATTTTGAATATGAGTGCGGACAAATTAACAATTTTAATCCTTAATTAAACCATCTGGACTTGTGATTATCTAGCCACTTAAAGCTTTTAGTTCGTTTTTCTATTACTTAAAGCAGGAAAACATCAAAACGTGACAGCTTTTTTTGAATATTTTTTAAAAACTAGAACTTGATTAGGTTAATAGGATTTCTGCCTCCATTGC
>JBCBCD010000355.1:1077-6942 GCA_038530915.1 Bacteroidota bacterium | reverse complement strand
ACGATTCCATGGAGTTAACAACTTTAGTACAAGAAGTGGTGAAAATTGCAAAAGTGGCGGGCGAAATCATATTAGATGTGTACGAAAATGCAGACTCTTTCCAGGTCGAAGCTAAATCCGATGCCTCTCCTCTAACTATTGCGGATAAAAAGGCGAATGCTCACATTTGCAATGAACTGGTGAAACTTCCGGTTGATTATCCCATTATTTCTGAAGAAAATAAAGCCATTGCTTATCAAGTACGAAAAGACTTCACTCGTTTCTGGTTGGTAGATCCCTTGGACGGAACAAAAGAATTTATCAAACGCAATGGAGAATTTACAGTCAATATCGCTTTGATTGAAAATGGTCAACCCATCATGGGCGTAGTTTATGCTCCGGTATTGGATGAAATGTATTGGGCCACGCAAGGAAATGGAGCGTTTTGGACCAAAAATGGAGAAGAACTTCCATTGGAGGCAGCATCTTTTACACTTGCCGACTCTCAGTTACAGGTTGTTTGTTCCCGTTCGCATTTGAATGAAGCGACTCAGAAGTTTGTTGACCAATTGGATCAACCGCAACTGGTGCCAACGGGGAGTTCCCTCAAGTTTCTGATCATCGCAAAAGGAGAAGCACATGTTTATCCAAGGTTAGGACCTACCATGGAATGGGATACGGGAGCTGCTCACATGATTTTACAAGAAGCGGGCGGGAAAGTAGAAAAAGCAGACGACAATCAACCATTAGAATACAATAAAGAAGATTTGCTGAATCCTTATTTTGTTGCATATGGCAATGTTCAAGCTTAAAGATTTATGGAATAGATGGCGAGCAATTGATTACCATCAAAGATTGGGTGTCATAAGTCTGTTGACTCTATTTGGCGGTATTTTCTTCTCTCGTGCTATGATGAGCATGGGAATGATTGGTCTGGCATTCAATTTTGCGGCAAATAATAATATTCTCAAAAACTTAAGTCTATTTTGGAAAAATAAAGCGCTTGTAGCCATTACAACTGTGCTTTTAGTCTATCTGCTTTCAGGTGTTTTTTCTGAAAATACAGATTGGTATGTAGATAGATTGCGGATGAAGTTGCCGTTCTTGATGGTTCCAATTTCCATTGTGGCTATTCCCAGGATGGATAAAAAGGTGTATTTCCCATTATTATACTTATTCTTCTTTTTATGTGTTGTCTTATCTGCTCAATCTTTGCTACAATATTTCACCAATTATGAAGACATCAGTGTGGCCTATGAGCGGGGAAAGATCTTACCTACTCCTGTACAACACATTCGATTTAGCTTAATGGTCGCCTTTAGTGTTGCTATTGGTTGGTATCTGTATCAAAAAGAATATGCTCTTTTCTATAAATGGGAAAAATGGCTGCAATTGGGTGGAAGTTTATTCCTTATCCTTTTTCTTCATGTATTGGCCGTTAGAAGTGGCTTGGTAGCATTGTATGGAGTGCTTGCCTTCTTTTTGATTCAATTTTTTGTGGTAAAAAAGAAATACCTGCTGGGGATTGGCATTGCGGTTGCCTTAGCAATAGGAGCATTCATGGCTTACCAGTTTTTGCCTAGTTTGAATAATAAAGTCCGGTACACGGTATGGAGTGTCAAAATGTTTATTCAAAATCAAGAACTCAGAGAACTCTCTGATTCCAGGCGTTTGGCGTCTATTCAAGCAGGTGTAGAAATGATTAAAAAACATCCTCTAACAGGAGTGGGAATAGGAGATGTTCGCGATGAGACCAACAATTACATGAAAGAACACTATCCAAGTTTGGTCGATCTTGAATTAATGCCTCACAATCAATACATTTTTGTTTGGGCTGCTACTGGTACACTGGGCTTAATCGCTTTTGTCTGGGCTACCTTTATGCCCTTGATTTTCCTAAAAGGCTACAGAGACAGTTTATTGGTCGCCTTTAGCATCATTATTTTCTCTTCTTTTCTGGTCGAGCATACAGTCGAAACTCAATTAGGGACTGCCTTTTACATCTTATTCGTAAGTTTGGGCTGTTGGTACTGGTATCAAGAAAATGCCACTATTGATGCAAAATATACCACAAACAACTGATATTTGTTAGCTCTTTTAGAGCTTCCAAGCAGTAATTTTGGAATGTCATTTTTTACTTGAACTTGTTTAAAGTTTTCTTCTGTCAGCGAGGATAAAGGCTTGTAGTTACTGGCGAAGCTTATTTTGAGTTTCGTCCGTCCGGACGGGACGAAAAATAGCTGATGCCCAGTAGTTACAATGCTTTATACATAGGTAAGAAATAAAATTTTAAATAAGTTCGAAAAAGCCTACATAATGTCCATACAAATTTCCGTAGTAGTAATGACGTATAATGAGGAAAATAATCTTGAAAGATGCCTCAAGAGTGTGGAAGGATTAGCTGACGAAACTTTGATTGTCGATTCTTTTTCAACGGATAATACAGTTGAATTGGCCAAGCAATTAGGGGCTCGAGTCGTTCAGCATCCCTTCAAAGGCTTCATCTCTCAGAGGAAGGTTTGTGTGGATAGTGCAACACATGACTATGTATTGGCATTGGATGCGGATGAAGTTTTATCAGAAGAATTGAAAGCTTCCATGCTTGCCGCAAAAAACAATTGGCAATACGACTGCTACTACAACAATAGACTCAATCGACTTGGAAATAAATGGATACGGCATGGAGCCTGGTATCCCGATCGCAAAATGAGATTTTTTGACCGTCGCAAAGCAACTTGTAGTGGCGTTGAGCCTCATGATGAAATCAAACCCAATGAAGGCGCTACCATTGGTGAGCTAAAAGGCGATTTGCTGCATTACATGCAAACCAATATTTATGACCGAGTACAGAAAATTAATGAGTTCAGTTCTGTTGCAGCAGCTTCTTTGAACACCAAGGGGAAGAAGGGAAATTATGGCAGGGTATTCTTAAAAACAGTGGCTCGATTCTGGAGTGATTATTTATTAAAGCAAGGTTTTAGAGATGGGTTTTATGGCTTTTTCCTAGCCATAGCTTCCGCACATTATGCGTTTTACAGAGAGATGAAATTAATGGAAATGCAGCGAGTAGACAAAGATGAATTGATGAGACAGAAACCAAAGAATGTGCATGAGAAGATTGAATCATAGATATAAATAAACAAAACGAATTTACTAACTGGTTTAGATGTTTAGGTGCTTAGGAGTTTATACCTTTCGCATAGGACACAAACAAAAGTAAAGCCTTCTAACCCCCTAACCTTCTAGCCTTCTAAACTTCTCAAAATTATGCTCATCAGGTTAGAACATTTAGGCATTGCAGTTAAAGATCTAACTGCCAGCAATGCACTTTTTGAAAAGCTACTCGGAAAACCTCATTACAAAGTAGAAGAAGTGGCATCTGAACATGTAAAAACTTCTTTCTTCCAACTAGGCGAATCCAAGATTGAACTCTTGGAAGCAACTTCTGAAAACAGTGCGATTGCTAAATATTTAGAAAAAAACAGAGAAGGCATTCATCATGTGGCTTTTGAAGTAGATGACATCCATGCAGCCATGAAATTAGCAGATACCTTGGGCTTCAAAGTATTAAATGCTGAGCCTAAAAAGGGGGCAGATAACAAATTAGTTTGTTTCTTGCATCCGAAAACTACCAATGGGGTGTTGGTAGAGTTTTGTCAAAGCATTAAAGAATAGATGGAATTAGAATGGTACCATTATGTCATAGCTGTCATAGGTAGTGCCTTTGCAGGTGTGATCAATACTTTAGCCGGGAATGGATCGGCTATTACCTTGACGATTTTAACCGAATTGATTGGCCTGCCTGGAAATGTGGCGAATGGTACCAATCGCGTTGGTATTGCCTCCCAAAGTGTGGCAGGTACCTACGCCTTTTATCGCAACGGAATCCTAGACATTCAGCGTTCGTGGGCCTATATTATCTTCACGGTAATTGGAGCCATTATTGGTATCATAGTGGCTATTAAGGTTAGCAATGATCAATTCATCAAGGTTTTTCGTTTTCTGATGATATTGATGTTGTTTGTGATTTTAGTAAAGCCTAGTCGGTGGTTGAGGACATCTGATTTGTCTCAAAAGCCGAATTTATGGATTGTTGTTCCCGCCTTTTTATTATTGGGATTCTACGGTGGTTTTATACAAATGGGAATGGGCGTCTTCTTTTTAGCCGTGATGGTTTTGGGTGCAAAATACAGCATCACGGAAGCCAATTCAGTCAAAGTACCAGTCGTAGGACTGTATACCATACTGGCTGTCATCATTTTCCATTTTCAGGGGATGATTGATTGGAAAATTGGTTTGATCATGGCAATTGGTCAAACTTTGGGTGGTTATTATGCCGCAGTTTTTGCTGCTAAAAGTGAAAAGGCAAATTTTTGGGCTCATCGCATCTTGGTTGTTGTAGTAGTACTTGCTATTGTCAAACTTTTTGACATACATTTGCTCCTTTTTTGAAAGAAGCTGCTTGGATGATCTAAACAGCTTATTTTAAACCTTATAAACAACCATTTTAATGAACGTAAAAGAACTTGTTTCCGTTAGCTTGATCTTGTTTTCGGTCATTGATATTGCAGGATCTTTGCCGATTATTATTGATCTACAGAAAAAAGGACTTAAGATCGAATCGCTGAAAGCTTCCATTATTGCTTTTATCTTGATGTTAGCCTTTTTGTTTTTTGGAGAATCCTTATTACAGTTATTCGGAGTAGATGTACAGTCATTTGCAGTAGCAGGTGCCATTATTATTTTTCTATTGGGCATAGAAATGATTTTAGGGATTACTCTTTTTAGAGACAATGTAGAGTCGAGTAGTGGTACGATCGTTCCCATTGCATTTCCGCTGATTGCCGGAGCTGGAACCATGACTACCATTTTGTCTATGAGAGCAAAATATGATGCTTTGGAAATCGCAGCTGCGATTTTGATCAACATCATTATTGTCTACATGGTGCTGAGGTCTTCTCGCTGGTTGGGGAGCAAACTGGGGGAGAATGGAGCGAACATTCTCAGAAAGGTATTTGGAATTATTTTATTGGCTATTGCCATCAAACTTTTTAAAGAAAACGTACACTTTATCAAAGGATAGATGATTATTTACCCATTCGGACCTTGGACCGAATGGGTAAGCTGAACTATTTTTTATGGAAAAAAACATTCGCATTAATCAAAGACTGGCAGAGCTCAATGCTTATTGTGAAGCACATACAACGCCTCAATCGGACATTTTGTACCAGTTAGAACGAGAAACCTACCTCAAAACGTTGGCTCCACAAATGATGTCAGGTCATTTGCAGGGACAGTTCTTTAGGTTGCTTTCCTTGTTGATGCGACCCAAGACCATTTTAGAAGTAGGAACCTTTACAGGCTATGCAGCCATATGTTTAGCAGAAGGACTGCCTGAAGATGGTATCTTACACACCATAGAAGTAAATGCTGAAAGAGAATTCCTCATTCGAAAATACATTGAAAAGGCAGGACTAAAAGACAAGATTCATCTTCATATTGGAGATGCTCAGGCCGTTATTCCTACCATAGATGCTACGTTTGACATGGTATTTCTGGATGCCGGAAAACAGGAATACAAACATCATTATGACTTGGTCATTGATCATGTAAATCCAGGTGGACTAATCATGGCCGACAATGTATTGTGGAGTGGCAAAGTAATCGACCCGGTACACGATAAGGATACAGAGAAAATCAGAGCATTCAATCAGTTGATTCATGAGGATGAAAGGGTAGAGAATATTCTTTTACCAATACGGGATGGGATTATGATTGCTAGAAAAGTGGTGTAGAGGGGCTATAAACGCTTCATCGAAAAATGCTTCACATGTAGAATAATAATTAATACTAATAGACTACCTGTATAGATTTACTACCTAAAAT
>JBCBCD010000355.1:0-1067 GCA_038530915.1 Bacteroidota bacterium | reverse complement strand
AAAGAACGTTATCGACAATTTTGTAAAGAACAAACAGACCTGCCCATTTTTGTGCAAGATTGGTACCTGGATGCTGTTTGTGTAGACGGAGAATGGTCGGTAGCATTGGTGATTGAAAAAGACAAGGTGGTTGCTAGCTTGCCTTATTTTGTGAAAAAGAGATTTGGGTTTACTTATATTGCCATGCCCCCTTTTGTGAAAATGATGGGCCCTTACCTAATCCCGGAATTAAGAAACCTGAAAGACAGTCATAAGTACTATCAAGCCTTGATCGATCAACTGCCAAAAATAGATGGCTTCAAGCAAAACTTCCATCCTCAGGTCACCAATTGGCTGCCCTTTTATTGGCAAGGTTTTCAACAAACGACACGATATACCTATCTGATTAAGTTAGAAGACAAAGAACAGCTTTGGAATCAGCTCAATCGCAATATGCGGCGCAATATCAAAAAGGCAGAAGCCCAGTTGCGCATAGTTGAAGACTTACCGCTTTCCACTTTCTACGAGTTAAACCAAAAAAGCTTCGATCGCCAGAGTGTCAAAATACCTTATGCTTTCGATTTGTTGGAAAAACATGATGCAGCTTTATTGGACAATAAGTCAAGGAAACTCTTTTTTGCATTAGATCAGAATGATCAAATTCATTCAGCGGCCCATCTGATCTGGGACAAAGAATCAGCATATTACCACCTTTCAGGCGATGATCCTGCCTTAAGAAATAGTGGAGCCGGTATATTGATGGTTTGGAAAGCCATTTGCTACAGTCTTGAACAGCTCAATGTCAGCTATTTTGATTTTGAAGGGAGTGTGATTGAAAATGTCGAGAAAATAAGAAGGCAGTTTGGAGCTGAACAAGTACCTTATTTTGAAATTTGGCGGTATGATTCCAGATGGTATAAATGGGTGGATCAACTAATTAAGGTTGTAAAATAACATGAGTCTGTAGAACTCATGTTATCTCTTGTTGAATTCCTCTAAATTGTTCCAACTTTTGATTTTTGCTAAACTTCTATTTTGGTTTTGTCTACCGCCATAAACGATAAAGCTGTCATCAGTTGAAACTTTTG
>JBCBCD010000354.1:0-6943 GCA_038530915.1 Bacteroidota bacterium | reverse complement strand
AATAAATGTTGATTTTTTATTTCACAGCAGAGTTAAGCTGAGTTTCGCAGATTTATTATTTTGGAAATAAAACATTTCAGTTTGAATCCTGTTGCGTTTTAACAGTTAGAAGTTGAGACAACTTCATCAAAATTACGACGGAAAGCTATGAAAAAAGTGAGCATTTTTTGGCACAGAAGGGACTTAAGATTTTTTGATAATGCAGGTTTGTATGAAGCCTTGAAAGGGGAGAGTCCAGTATTGCCGATTTTTATTTTTGACAAGCATATATTAGATAAGTTGGAGGACAAGGACGATGCTCGTGTGACCTTTATTCACAATGAGTTGAAGAAGCTGAAACAAAAGTTGGAGGAGCAGGGCAAGAGCATGCACATCTACTATGGTTTTCCGGAGGAGATATGGCCAAAGGTATTGGAACAGTACAAAGTGGATCAGGTGTATACCAATCGCGATTATGAGCCTTATGCGAAGGAGCGAGATGAGAAAGTTAAGGACTTACTAGATAGTCACAATATTCCTTTCCACACCTTCAAGGATCATGTCATCTTTGAAGTAGATGAAGTGCAGAAAAATACGGGGGGTACGTATACCGTTTTTACCCCTTATTCCAGAAAATGGAAAGCTAAGTTGTTGGAGCGAATAGATACGCAGAACGGAGAAGACATTTCTTACTATTTCAAATCTTATCCTTCTGCTGATTTATTGGCTCATTGTGTGGATACTGAAGCTTTGCCCATGCCATCATTGGAAGAAATGGGTTTTGTATTGTCTTCTTTATACATCCCTGAGCGTACCGTCAATCGTGGTTTGATCAAAAAATACGATGAAACCCGCAATTTCCCAGCCATCAATGGGACATCTAGGTTGGGGATTCACTTTAGGTTTGGTACCATTAGCATTCGTGAGAAAGCCCAGAAGGCAATGGGACTGAATGAGACTTACCTCAATGAATTGATCTGGCGAGATTTTTATTCGCAGATATTGTCTGCTTTTCCTCATGTGATGAAAAACTCCTTTCGTCCGGAATATGAATACATCCAGTGGCGCAATGATGAAGCGGATTTCCAGAAATGGTGCGAGGGTAAAACAGGTTATCCAATAGTGGATGCGGGGATGCGAGAGTTGAATGAAACCGGTTATATGCACAATCGGGTGCGCATGATTACGGCTAGTTTTTTGACTAAGCATTTACTGATCGATTGGCGATGGGGAGAAGCTTATTTTGCCAGAAAGCTACTTGATTTTGATTTGTCAAGCAACAATGGTGGCTGGCAGTGGGCATCAGGTAGTGGTACGGATGCTGCCCCTTATTTTAGAATATTCAATCCTACTTCTCAGCTGCAAAAGTTTGATAAGGAACTGAAGTACGTGAGGCGATGGGTGAAGGAATATGGTACAGCAGCTTATCCTGAGCCAATGGTGGATCATAAGATGGCTAGGGAGCGTTGCTTGGAGGTGTATAAGGCTGGATTGGAAATAGGGAAGGCTTCCGTGTAATTGTTTTGAGTTGTGTGTCTTGTGTTTTGTGAAACTTAAACTTTATGATATTAGTACTATCAAATTTCACCGAAAAGAACGTGAAAATAGGCAAGCAGAATTTCGCTATTGAATATGTTTTAGCTGTGATTTTTCTTATCCATATTGAAGTGGGTATTCCGACTTTTAAATCATAAGATAATCAAGCCACACAACTCTCAACACAAGACACAAAACAATTACTCAGCTAATAGTGGTGGATTGTCTTTCAAAAACTTCAACACATCCTTTGGTCTATCCGATAAATACAATAGATCGTAATATGCTCTTTTCCATGCCAGTTGTTTTAAGAGTGGATAGATAGAAGTCTGTATTTCGTATCGGTATTTTCCTAAGAAAACCATCGGACTGTGGAAATTGAATGTACCATAATGATTCTGTGTAGCGTCCATAAATATTTCCTGGGTAGTACCTGCGCTACCGGGTGCATAGATGATGCCGTGTAAGCAGATAGCTAGTAAGGTATCTTCTCGTAGTCCATTTGAAAAGTACTTGGCAATGTGAGAAGCAAATAGATTGCTGGGCTCGTGGCCGTAAAACCAGGTAGGTATGGCCAGGTTGTCTGTTCCATCGGGGTATTTATCTAAAACCGTTAATGCCAGAGTGTGATACAGTGGTTGATCGTACTTGGGGACTTTGCTCATCATTCTAATGGCTTCTTTGAGGTCTTTTTCACTGTATTTGGCCATGTAAGCACCCAAATTAGCTGCTTCCATAATGCCGGGACCACCACCAGAAGCTATGAAATAGTCGTTTTGTGCCAAGAGTTGTGCCGTGCGAGCTGCTTTGTAGTAAAACTCGTCGGTGCGGAGTTTGCTGTGGCCACCCATGATACCAACGATCTTCTTTTGAGGCATACCTTGCTCGTCAAATTTGAGTAATTCTCTTAAAGCTTCATCGATGGCGTGATCGTGTATTCTTTGCCATAAAGCTTCATTGATAGAAGGGTTGAATTGTTCCAACCTAAAGTGCTCGTAGATCTTTTTATCGACACTGTTGTCCTCCAACTCATCAAAGCCTTCCATAAGTTCTTGCCAGGTGTATAAACTGTGGCGGAATGGGTTGTAGGGTAGGGGATGATTGGGCGAATTGTAAATCATAGCACCGCTGCGTCTTAATTTGATTTCTTCTTCTAATGTAAAATGGCAACCTAAAAAAGTGGCATCTTTTAATTCGTATTTTTCCCATTTGATATTTTCTGACTCAAAATTTAAGCCCAGGAAAACACTGTCAGAAAGATCCAAACGATCAGATTCCAAGAAAGCAGCTATTTTAAAGATCTTACGAGATTGGGGATTTTCAAACTTCATTATTGGCTAGTGATTGATGAATTTTTAAAACTTGTTGGATCAAAGAATGCTTGCCATCGTTGTAGATGACAAAATCAGATCGCTTCACTTTTTCTGCTTCAGGCATTTGTTTGTCCATTCTGGCTTCTACGGCTGCTCGCATAACCTGATCTCTTGCCATTACTCTTTGAATACGAATTTCTTTGGGTGCAGTTACGGTGATGATTTTGTCCAAATGCAAATGTCCATTGCTTTCAAAAATCAGTGCCGCTTCTTTTAAAGTGTAAGGAACATCAACTTGTTCCTCATGCCACCTATCTCCATCTTCATGTACGGCTGGGTGGACCAATTGGTTGAGTCCCTCTAATAAACTTTTGTCGTTGAACACTTTATTGGCTATCCATTTGCGATTCAGTTGACCCTTTTCGTCATAGGCTTTCTCGCCTAGCAGTTTTTTGATGGCTAAAACCAAGGGAGCGTTGTTAATCATAAGTCCTTTGGCCCTTTCATCAGCGTAATAAACGGGTATTCCCAGGGTCTCGAATATCTTACAAACTGTTGTTTTACCACTGCCAATACCACCAGTGATGCCTATTTTCAACATCTGTTTATAAATTTATTTTGAAGCCAACAAATTGTTGTTTAATTTGGCTCTTAAGTTAAACAAAATACAGAGATATTAATGGCAAAATTCAGACGCAACCATCAGCAATCGGCAAAAAAGAGTGGGACCATTCTAAGAGTAGGAATATTTGCAGCCATTGCCAGTGGTTTGTTTTATATTTTCAACCTATTCACCGGTGGAAAGTTTACCGACGACACGACGAATAATCCCAGAACAGAAGTGGTAGACTATAATCAACAAGATGATTTTTTACCCACCACCATAGATGGACGAATCGTTCACCACAAATACTATTCTTTGTCTTACAATGAAAAACATGAGCAGGCCGAATGGGTCGCTTATGTACTTACTGAAGAAAGATTGAATCGCCCCTGGGTAGATCGACCCGATTATTTCAACCCTGACCCAAAGGTAAGAAGCACTTCTGCAGAGTGGGAAGATTATAAGAATTCGGGTTATGATAGGGGACACCTCGTCCCTGCTGCCGATATGGCTTTTAGTGAAGAAGCTATTAAAGAAACTTTCTACATGAGTAACATAAGTCCACAGTCGCGTAACTTCAATCAGGGGATTTGGCGAGAATTGGAAGAACTTACCCGCTCTTGGGCCAAAAAATATGACGAATTATATGTAGTTTCGGGTCCTGTTTTTACACAACCCATAAAAGGCAAAATTGGCAAAGCCACAAAGGTGTCAGTTCCTGCAGCTTATTTTAAGGTATTATTAGATATAAAAGATCCAGAATACAAAGGAATTGCTTTTGTGCTTCCCAATGAAGTGAGTTATGATCCATTGTACAAATTTGCTATGTCTATTGATGAGGCAGAAGAGGTTACCGGACTCAATTTTTTCCCGGATCTAATGGAACCTGAGTATGAAAAAGAAATTGAGGCCAATTTTAATATAGATCTTTGGTACTTTAGCAAAGCGAAGTACGACATCCGAGTTAATAAATGGAATAAAAACGCAAATAAATAAACGTCCATCATGTCTAAGCAAGAAACATTTGTTCAGGAAATCAATGAACGTTACACATTTAAAGGGGACTCTATCAATATAGGTGGTGCTATGTTGGATGGAGACTGCCAGACCAATACTTTTGTAAAAATCCCTCTAAGTACTCTCAACCGTCATGGCTTAATCGCCGGAGCTACGGGTACAGGAAAAACAAAAACCCTACAGATCATAGCTGAGCAAATGTCTACCAATGGTATCCCAACTCTCTTGATGGATATTAAAGGAGATTTAAGTGGAATCGCGGTGCCTAGTGATGGCCACCCAAAGATTGACGAAAGACATGAAAAAATAGGATTCGCTTTTACTGCTTCAGGATCTCCGGTTGAGTTTTTGACTTTATCTGATGAGAAAGGAGCCAGATTAAGAGCTACTGTTACAGAGTTTGGCCCGGTTTTGTTTTCCAGAATGCTAGGATTGAATGAAACGCAGTCCGGTATAGTAGCTGTCGTGTTTAAATATTGTGACGATAACGATTTGCCTTTATTGGATCTGAATGATCTGAGAAAAACATTGCAGTATGTGACCAACGAGGGGAAGGAAGAAATTCAAGAAGTCTATGGAAGGATTTCTACTGTTTCTGTAGGTGCCATCTTAAGACGTATCGTAGAACTGGAACAGCAAGGAGCTGACCGTTTCTTTGGTGAGCGTTCTTTTGATGTGGATGATTTGATTCGATTTGACAGTGAAGGTAGGGGAATGGTTTCTATCGTTAGATTGACTGATATTCAGGATAGACCTAAGTTGTTTTCCACCTTTATGCTACAGATGCTGGCAGAAATCTATGCGAACTTCCCGGAAGAAGGGGATCTGGATCGCCCTAAGCTATGCATCTTCATTGATGAAGCTCATTTGGTTTTTGAAGAAGCATCTGATGCTTTGTTGGATCAAATAGAAATCATCATCAAGCTAATCCGTTCTAAAGGTGTGGGTATTTACTTCGTCACTCAAAATCCTGTGGATGTACCGGATGATGTTTTGAGTCAGTTGGGTTTAAAAGTACAGCATGCCTTACGTGCCTTTACAGCCAAAGATAGAAAAGCCATTAAGTTGGCTGCGGAAAACTTTCCCATTACTGATTATTACGAAGTAGACGAATTACTGACACAATTAGGTATTGGAGAAGCTTTGATCACCGCATTGAATGAAAAAGGTATACCTACGCCACTTGTGCATACTTTATTAAGGGCTCCACAATCAAGAATGGATGTCTTGACTAAGCGTGAAATTGATGATATAGTCGATGATTCAAAAATCGTAAGAAGATACAATGAAGAAGTAGATCGTGACAGTGCCTACGAAATCCTACAAAAGAAGATAGAAGTAGCCAGAGAAGAAGAACGTCAGGAAGAGATGAAGAAGGAGAGAGAAAAAGCTAAAAATACATCTACTCGTAGAGGAAGACGTCAAAAAACCATGGTAGAGGAAATTATGGACAGCACCGTTACCAGACAAATAGGAAGAACTGTAGCCAGAGAATTGACCAGAGGGTTGTTGTCTGTATTGGGTGTGAGCAGCACGAGAAGACGTAGAAGATGATGCTATTATGCTATCATGTTGTTATGCTGCTATGACAGCATAACAACATGATAGCATCCTATTTTCTAGCGTATTCATTCTGGTATTTCTCCCATGGAATGGATTTGTACTTATTTGTAGCGAAGTAAGCTAAGATCACCTTCAATTCTTTAGCGGTCTTGTAACCAGCAATTGCCTGGATGGTTTTTAGGTTTTCATCCATGAATACGATGCTTGGGTAGCTCATTCTTCCCATCAATAAATAACCTGCCAATTCGTGGTATCCACGGCTTTTATTTTTTATATACTTATAAGTCTTGCCATTGTATTCAATAGGCTCTTTGTATTGTGCATCTAGTTTTACAGCATAGTAATTGTCATTGATGTAATTAACTAAGGATTCGTTTGCAAAGGTCCTATCATCCATCTTTTTGCACCAGGTGCACCATTCAGTATACACTTCCAGCAAGATTTTCTTTTCATTTTCTTCCTGCTTTTCAACTGCTTCTTCCCAAGTCAACCATTCAATTTTCAATGAATCTTCAGAAGCTGTCTGAGCGTAAATAAAAGAAAAGAAAAGGCTCAGGCTAAGTGTTAAAATTAATTTGGATTTATTAAACTGTATCATGATGAGTAGTTTTCAAAAATTTCAGCTTTGTGTTATTTGCTGTCGTGTATAATTTGATCTACTAAAAAACAAATTCAATACTAATTGATGTTCATTTAAGTTATATTTTAAAGCAAGTTTAACACAAGGCTAATTATAGTAATTGATAAGCTAATGAATTGCAAAATAGTCATAAGTAAACCCTAACAGCCATGAAATTTGAATGGTCAGCTACTATATTCATATCCCATACTTATAGTGATTTGTTGGCGCGATTGATACATATGATCCAGGTGAATTAAGTGGTTGGACAAAAATAAATAGTGTTTTTGATCGATCGGATTTTTGGAGCTG
>JBCBCD010000353.1:0-6946 GCA_038530915.1 Bacteroidota bacterium | reverse complement strand
TTCTACTCCTTGGGCCTTTTGGCCTTTTTTACTTCCGTTTTGACATGGGGATTGAATAATCGTTCCAATGAATTGAGTTCTACCCCTGTTCCCACACAATCGAACTCTTTCGAACAAACCAATGCTTTCTTTACAGCCTGCGATAACGGTTTCATCTTTGTTGATGCCGATGCAGCCGGAGGTGGAGATGGTATCGCCTGGGGAACAGCCTACAACAAATTGCAAGATGCCCTGGACGAAGCATGTGGCTGTGCCAATCCGGTGGAGATTTGGGTAGCTGAGGGGACTTATTATCCAGATGAAGGGGTTACACCAACTGATAATGATATTAGCAGTACCTTCCAATTATGTAATAATGTAGAAATATATGGCGGCTTCGACGGCAATGAAAGCATGCTTTCAGAACGTGATTTTGCAAACAATGTAACCATATTGAGTGGAGACATTGAGCATGATAACGGAGGTATGGATGATCCTTTTGTACCCGTTGTTAGTGATGGTACCTTTCCTTTTCCAACTGATCACATTAAAAACTCTGGAGTAGGTCTTTTGACCAATGCAAACCATGTCGTGACCGGTTCTAGCACAGATAATTCCGCAGTTTTAGATGGCTTTACAGTAACAGGTGGACAGGCACATCGCTTCAAGCCTAGTGCATTTGGAGGTGGAGTTTACATAATAGATGGCGCCCCCACTTTAAGGAACTTAATAATTCAAGGTAATTTTGCTGAATTCAGTGGATCTGGCATGTTTTGTGAGAATACCGCTGGAGCCATAGGACAAAAGCTAAAAGTTGAAAACTGTGACATTTCTTATAATGGCTCTGCCGTTAATACTTCTTCAAGCTCTTCCGAAGGTGGAATAGAATTGAAAAGCAATATTGATGCTGAGTTTTCAAATTGTAACATTCTGGCCAATATTAATGATGGGATCGTTGTAGAGAATAATTCAAGTTGCAAACTCATCAATTGTAGGATATCTGGTAATAGTTTGAGAGGGTTTTCACTTAACACCAGCTCTACTTTAATCGCTTACAATTGTCTTTTTTCAGGTAATCAATTTGGAAGTAAGTTTAATGCAAATGGAAATGCTGTATTTACCAACTGTACCATTGTAGATGGCTTTGATCTTTCACTTAGTGATCCGGGTATTGTTTTAAGAAACTGTATCATTCCGGGTTTTCAAGTTCCTTTCAATAGCAGGACTGATATCACTTACTACAACTCTATAGTTCCGAACTCAGGAGGCAGCGATGACTGGAATATCAATTGTCTTTTTTCAGGTAATCAATTTGGAAGTAAGTTTAATGCATATGGAAATGCTGTATTTACCAACTGTACCATTGTAGATGGCTTTGATCTTTCACTTAGTGATCCGGGTATTGTTTTAAGAAACTGTATCATTCCGGGTTTTCAAGTTCCTTTCAATAGCAGGACTGATATCACTTACTACAACTCTATAGTTCCGAACTCAGGAGGCAGCGATGACTGGAATATCAATTTTGGTCTGGATGGAGGTAACAATAAAGATATTGATCCAAAGTTTGTCAATGCTCTTAACAATTCATTCAATCCTACTATTGATGGTGATTATAGGCTTAGAGGGATTTCGGAAGGAATCAATATGGGAGACAATACAGCTGATTTGGATGATACAGGCTCAGCAACAGAGACTATTGCAGATGTTTCAACTGACCTTGGTGGCAATGCCAGAATCCAGGAAAGTACAGTTGATATAGGAGCTTTTGAGCAAGCTTCTTTCTGCAATACCTTAGCCAACAATACTGTCGTTTATGTAAATCATGCCAATGCTACCCCTGGTGATGGTACCAGTTGGGCGACTGCTTTTGATAATTTACAGGATGCATTAGAAACAGCTTGTTGTTGTCCACAAGTGACAGAGATCTGGGTGGCTCAGGGAACTTATTATCCTGATGAAGGAAGAAATCAAACAGATGATGATCGTTCTGAAAGATTTGAGCTTTGTAACAATGTAGCCATATATGGAGGTTTTGATGGTACCGAAACCATGCGTTCTGAACGTGATTTCGAAAACAATGTAACTATCCTTAGCGGTGACATTGATCAAGATGATGATCCTTTCGATCCTGATACTGACAATGACAATTCTGATTTTATTCCCAATCAGGTAGATCACATCAATGGGGGCAATGCGTACACAGTTGTTTTAACTTTGGCAGGCATTGATAATAGTGCAAGAATTGATGGTTTTACGGTTACAGCTGGGTTTGCGGATAGAAGTTCCGGTCCACAAGAAACATTTTTTGGTGGTGGTATGTACAATCGAGGGAACCCCACTATTGACAATTGTATTTTTATTGCCAATCATGCACGTTCAGGTGGTGGTGGATTAGCAAACTTAGCTACTACAACAATCATCATTAATAATACTGAAATTTTAAGCAATAGCTGTATCAGTGATGGTGGTGGAGTGGTAGGTTCGGGCAATTTTACCAATACTCATTTTGAGAATAATCGAGGATCAGGTGGTGGTGGATTGTATGTCAATGTTGGAGAAGTCAATTTCGAATCTTGTGAATTCATTAAAAATACTGCTACTACTAATGGTGGTGGTGCTATCCATAATAATAGATCAATCGTTACGGTTCAAAATAGTAGTATCTTAGAAAACATAGCTGAAACTAACCGCGGTGGTGGTGGTATCTACTCAGCGGGTACAACAAGTTATCTTTTCAATGTAACCATTAGTGGTAATCAAGGTATACAAGGTGGAGGTATTTTCGAGCAATCCACAAATCCTACCATAGTACAGTGTATCATTTCAGGCAATAAGGCAACAAATTCTGTAGGTGGGGGTATATATAGTACTTCCTCAAGCACGACGATTACCAATAGTGTAATCTCTGGAAATAGTGCTGCTTCATCGAGTGGTGGTGGATTATATTGTAACTTCGATGTTTTATTACAAAACAGTATCATCTGGAACAACGAAGCCAATGGAAATGCTAATTCTCTCTCCGCTAATGTTGGGAATACATTTAGACTAGATTCAAAAAATAGCATCGTACAATTTGGATTCAGCGATGCTTGTAGTCCGACCTGGCTAGCGGGTACAGATTTAGGTGGCAGTAAAGACATGAACCCTTTGTTCTTAGCTCCTCTTGATCCAGCCTCAGCACCACAAACAGGTGGTGATTTTAGAGTACAAGGCAATTCTCCGGCAGTAAATATGGGAGACAATACAGCAGACCTGGACGGCTCTGGTGCCAACACAGAAACCATAGCAGATATTGCCATGGATTTTGCCGACAATACCAGAATACAGGAAACTACTGTAGACATTGGTGCTTTTGAAATTTTACAATCCAGCTTCTGCCCTACTGCTACCAGCGACTTAGTTGCTTATGTAGATGCTGATAATAATACACCAGGCGATGGTCTGAGTTGGGCCAATGCATTTGACAACCTACAAGATGCCTTACAATTGGCTTGTTTGTGTTCTAATGTGACGGAGATATGGGTGGCAGAAGGTACTTACTACCCGGATGAAGGAGGATTTTCAACTGATAACGATAGAAACAGTGCTTTTGAATTGTGCGATAATGTAGCCATTTATGGTGGTTTTGCAGGAAACGAAAGCAACCGCTCCGATAGAGACTTTGAAAACAATGTAACGATATTGAGTGGTGATTTAGAACAAGATGACGATCCTTTTGATTTGAATACAGATTCTGACGCCAATGCAAGTACCCCTAATTTCATTGATCACTTAAAAGGCAATAATGCCTTTCATGTGGTCTTATCACAGAATAACGACAATACAGCCATCTTAGATGGCTTTACAATTACAGGTGGTAAAAATGAACTGTTTTTTGGTAATTCCATTGCGTGCTTAGGTGCTCAGAATGGAGCTGGTATTTATGCGGTTCAGTCTTCTCCTACCCTCAGCAATTGTATAATAACCACCAATGAAACCAGACGCTATGGTGCGGGTATTTTTACTACTCGTGCTGTACTAAATTTGACGAATGTTGATATAACTTATAATTGGAGTAGTTGGTCTGGTGGAGCAGGTGCTGGCATTTGGGCAGAAGAGGTAGATCTAAACATCGATGATAGTGAGATTTCCAATAATTTAACCGCTGGAGATGGCGGTGGTATTTCTCATGAAGATGGTATCTTGACCATTGATAGAAGTACTATCAACTCCAATGAAGCTCAAAATGGAGGTGGTTTACATGCTACAGGCCAGGGTTTGATTATCTCTAACAGTACACTAGGTAGCAATATAGCTAATGCAATTAGTGGCCAAGGTGGAGGTATTTATTCTGAAACTGAAGTTTCTCTTGAAAATGTAGAATTGATCCTTAATGTTGCTAATAGTGCTGGTGGTGGTCTATATTTCAGAGAAGCGGGAACACTTACTATTAACGGTTCCAAAATAAATGGCAATTCTACCAATAATACAAGCACTACTAGTGGTGGTGGTTTGTATTTACTCAGTTCTAATGGTTCAACTGATGTAGCCACTATTACCAACTCCTTCATTTCAGGAAATACAGTACCCCGAAGTGGTGGTGGTTTGTACGCAGATCGTATGAACTCCATCGTAATGTACAATACAGTAGTATCTGGTAATAATGCCGGAACGCAAAGTTTTGATTCTGGTGCCGGACTTTATTTCAATAATTCTACGGCTGTATTGACGAATATGACTTTCAGCGGCAACAAAGTAACTGGCTTTGGAGCTGCACTGTACAGATTAGGAAATAGTCGCGTAACGGCTCAAAATATCATTATATGGAACAATGAAGCAGGTGGAATGGTCAATAATGCTGCTGCTGCTGTTAGTGGTGGTGGTACTGGTAGTTTTGCTTTTGCCAATAGTATCGTAGCAGGTTCAGGTGGAAGTAGCAGTTGGAGTTCTTCTTTTGGTACCAATAATGGCGGCAATAAAGATGTGGATCCTTTGTTTATCACCCCCGTGGTCTTAGCTAATGTACCTACCGTCGATGGAGATCTAGATTTAACAGGGGGCTCTCCAGCTATCAATATGGGTGATAAGGATGCCGACCTAGATGGAGTCGGCTCAGAAACAGAAACCATTGGCGATATCTCAACCGACCTGGGTGGTGACGATCGTGTACAACAAGATGTAATTGACATAGGAGCTTATGAAGAAGAGCAAACCATAAGTTGTCCTAGCGGAAGCAATCTAGTCGCTTATGTAGATGCAGACAATACTACTCCTGGTGATGGATTGAGTTGGGCCAATGCATTTGACAACTTACAAGATGCTTTGACTTTGGCTTGTAATTGTTCTGAAGTGACTCAAATCTGGGTAGCAGAAGGCACTTATTATCCGGATGAAGGAGCAATGACTACACCTAATGATCGCAATAGTACGTTCCAATTGTGCAATAATGTGGCGCTTTATGGCGGATTTAATGGTACTGAAAGTATGCTTTCTGAGCGCGATTTTGAAAACAACGTGACCATCCTAAGTGGTGACATCGATCAGGACGATGATGCTTTTGAACCAGAAATGGATAGTGATTCTGATGCAGGTACACCTAGTCAAACCGATCACATCAAAGGAAACAATGCTTATCATGTATTGAATGGCTCAGGTGTAGATAATACAGCAATTTTAGATGGTTTTTCCATTTCTTCAGGCAATGCCAATGGTCCTATTCCTAATGGATCGGGTGGCGGAATGCTGATCAACTCCGGTTCGCCGATTATCGATAATTGTGTTTTTTCTGGAAATAACACTATTGGTGGTGGTGGTGGAATTCTGATTTTCAACACCAGCTCAACTCCATCCATAAGCAATTCTACTTTTAGTGATAATTCAAGTGTTTTTGGTGGAGGGATTGAGATCATTGAAGCTGCCCCAATTATTACAGCTTGTTTATTTGAAGGAAATTTCTCAGAAACAGGAGGAGGCATTTCTATGGAAGAAGCCGCTCCATTAATATCAAATAGTATTTTTTCTGGAAATAAAGCAACTGGCGGTGCTGGGCTAGCAAATTCAGAATCCCAACCCTTTATCACAAGCTGTATTTTTTCTGGTAACATTGGTGCATTTGGTGGAGGAGTTTCCATAGAAGGCAGTAGCGGTCTGGAAGGATTTTTTATTAATTGTATTTTTTCTGGGAATACGGCTAATGCAGGAGGTGGAATTGCGATTAGTCTAGGTACACCAGTAATAACGAATAGTGTTTTTTCAGGAAATAAAGTTGAAGGAGATTACTTTGGTTCTTCAGGTGGTGGAGGTATTTACAATGGAGGAGCTAGTCCAAAAATCACAAATACTATCATTTGGAATAACCAGGAAAGTGGCAATACTAACACTCCTGGTGCATCTATTTTCAATGAACCTGAAAATGTAAATCAAGGTTTACCAGCATCTAATCCCCAAATAGCTCATTCTATCATTGCCAACTCAGGCGGCAGTGACAGTTGGAATACTGATCTAGGACAAAATGATGGTGATAATAAAGATGAAGATCCACTGTTTGTAGACCCCATCAATCCGGCTAGTGCACCTACTACTGATGGTAACTTTAGTATACTTCCTACTTCGCCTGCCATCAATATGGGTGACAATGATGCTGATCTGGATGGTTCTGGCATTGGAACAGAAACCATATCAGATATACCCACTGACCTGGCAGAAAATACTCGTATTTTAGAGGGCATAGTTGATATAGGTGCATATGAAGTATTAAGTCCTCCACCTTGCGGCCCAGAAGATTCCTTTATCGACCTCGCAGCAGCTACTTACTACATACAGCCTTGTGAAGAAACCACTGACTTCATCTATTCTTTCCTCATCAACGATCCTTGTGGAGTACCGGATGATTTTAACTTTTTCGAAGATGTAACTGGCAATCGCGGTGGTCTTGGTATCAATGGATCTTCACATGAGGTAAGAGAAAACAGCATTTATGTGGAGTTGA
>JBCBCD010000352.1:510-6947 GCA_038530915.1 Bacteroidota bacterium | reverse complement strand
AATCTATTTCAAAAGTGCAATATCACAGGAGGACGCATTTTTGAAATAGATTTTATTCTCTCTAACCTTGGATACCGCCTGAAGAAAACGTTCAAATGAAATCGGTTTTAACAGGTAGTCAGTGACGGTTAGATTAAAACCCTCGATGGCATATTCGCTGTACGCAGTGGTAATAATTGTAGATGATTCTTGTGGTATGCTTTTAAGAAAATCGATTCCATTTATCTGAGGTAAATCAATGTCCAAAAAAATCACGTCGATTTTCTTATTGTTTAACACCGCAAGCGCTTCAGGTGCATTGGTAAAGACTCCTTGCAGCTCCATATGTGGTACGTTATCAATATGCTTCTGAAGTACTTTCTGAGCGTGAAGCTGATCTTCTATTACTATACAACGGAGTCCCATTTACAAAAGGTTAAGTCTTAAATCAACTTTAAAAAGCGAGTCGGTGTTACTTATTTTTAAATCATAGCGGTTATAATAACCCAATTCCAATCTCTGTTTCGTATTCTCCAGTCCAATTCCTGAGAAACCCTCATCTTTCGCTTTGCCCTCTTCAGATGTTGGATTTGAACAGTAAAAATGCAGTATGTTGTTGGCTAAGCTTATCTCAATATGTATCACTATATCTTTTAAAATGTTGCACATGCTGTGTTTAAAACAATTCTCTACAAATGGCAACAACAATAATGGAGCTATGGTATAGCCCTCAGCATTTATCTTATTGTTATAAATAATCTTCCCTCTGCCTTCTAATTGAATTTGTTGAAGTTCCAGATAAGCCTCTAAGTTCTCAAGCTCTCGTGATAGTAAAACATGTTTGTTTGAACTTTCATAAATAACGTATCGCATAAGATGCGAGAGTTTTAATATCGCTTTTGACGCTCTTTTATCTTCATGTTCAGATAAGGAGTAAATGTTGTTAAGATTGTTAAAGAGGATATGAGGACTTATTTGTGATTTCAAAAACTTAAGCTGACTGTCAGATTTTTCTTTTTCTAGCTTAGTAATAAGTTGCTCCCTATTGCTAAAGTGAAAAAAGAATTTTAACAACAAAAACGATGTCAGAGGTAAAGCATAGCCGATGAATACACTTACTGGAGATGCAATTGGATGACTTAAAGGGTCAAAATCCAAATAAGGTTCAATTAGAAATTCCTCCACGTAACCAAAGAGGAAAGTACAAATGACCAACATAGAGATAAACCTCCATGGTCTATAATTCGAATAATAAAGTGGGAAGACAAAATAGTTGACAAAAATCAACATTAAAACCTTGTTCCAAGTTATCACCAATTCGTAAAAATGCAAGTGATAGTTGTCCTTATCAAACGCTTTTATAAGAACCAACGCCAGCCACAATAAAATAATGATTATGAAATCTTTTTGGAAAAGAGTCTTCGCACTTTTTACTTGCTTCTCACTCATACATGCAATCTAGGAAAAGTAAAGGTTCCATTGTAAAAAAAAAAATGTAAACGACGTATTAACACGGTCAAACCTTTGACAAAAGGTAGTCTAAGAAATATATCCTTTCATAAGTATGGTCAAATTCATTGAAACACTTACCCCAAGAAAAAAGGCGTTGGGCTGTTTCTTTATACGATTGAGAGATTTCATTTTGCGAGAATACGGGATTTATAATCCTTTGAGCGGAGTTAACAAACCTTAGTTATGGATAGAAAAGACTTTTTGAGAAACTCAATGATGAGCATTACTTCTTTAGCATTTATGGGGTACTCCAAAAAGAATGACCCTCAAACTTGCTTAACACAGACTGATGATTTGGGTCCTTTTTTCAGAGAAGGAAGCCCTTTAAACAACAATATGGTTGGGAAGAGTACAGGAATAAGTTTGGATATCGAAGGAAAGGTATTTGATGGTCATTCTTGTAATCTTCCACTATCAAACGTTACTGTTGACGTATGGCATGCAAGTCCCGAAGGCTCGTATGATGTATCGTCTAACGAATACCTCTTTCGGTCCAAATTGAAAACGAATAAACTTGGTGTTTACCACTTTCGTACAATCATGCCGGGAAACTATGGAAACAGACCTAAACACATTCATTTTAAAGTAAGTGCAACAGGCTACTCTACTTTAATTACCCAATTATATTTTGAAAACAATATGGGTCAACCCGATATGCTGGCAAGAAACGCTTCCAGCGATAGAATTATTCCATTACGTCCTCTAAGAGATGGTCTAGCAGGAACGTTCGATATTTTTTTACGAAGGAACAATAAATAAATGGGTAAGATAAATATGAAATTAAGAGTTTTGGGAATATTGTTTTTATCTATACTACCCAGATTGTTATTCTCCCAAGATATTTCGGATACTAGGGATGTTTACACGTATCATATTAAGCGTGCCGGATTGCCGATAAATGTTGATGGTGTTATTGATAATCAGTGGGATAACATCGAAAGTCTGTCGCCCTTCCATAATCACTCGCCTGAAGACACGGGATATTCTGAATTAAAGACAGAAGTAAAAATAACATACGATAATCAATTTATCTATTTTCTAGGAGTTTGCTATGATAATGGCAAAAGGGTAATTCAAACACTTAAAAGAGATAACAACGGTTACTACCGTAGTGATCATCTTACCATAGCAATAGACCCAATTGGTAATAGACAAAATGGTTTTATGTTCGGAGTAAATGCAGGAGGAGCACAAATAGAAGGAAGCCTATCTCTGGATGGGACACGTACGGAAAATGCTGTGGTTTGGGATAACAAATGGTACTCAAAAACGAAACAGTATCAAGATTACTGGGTGGTGGAAGTTGCAGTTCCTTTTAAAACCTTACGTTTTAATTCCAAAAACAAAAACTGGGGTATTGGCTTTGTAAGACCAGACATACAAAATAATAAATTGACCACATGGACAGAGTTTCCAAGAAACTTTAATCCAGATGATCTCAATTATATGGGATCGTTGATATGGAACGAAGAAATTCCCAAAAACGGCCGGTTTTTTAATTTGATTCCATATTCCACATTTTCGTCCATTCGAGATTTTGAAGGGCCAAGTGGACCCGAAACGGCTAACAAGTTTGATATCGGAATAGATGGTAAAATCGCGGTTAATAGTTCGCTGAATTTGGATGTAACTCTAAATCCTGATTTTTCCAATGCCGATGTAGACGAACAAGTTACCAACCTAACCCGCTTTAATATTTTTCTTCCTGAGCGACGAAATTTTTTTCTTGAAAATGATGATATCTTCTCGAATTTTGGTGGTTGGGGCATAGAGCCTTTTTTTTCTAGAAGAATAGGATTGAGCAATGGTCAAGTAATCCCTATTGACTACGGGGCAAGATTAACAGGGAATCTAAGTAAGAAAACAAGGGTTGGGTTAATGCATATTCGTACGAATGGAATAGACGAAATAAACTCTCAACGATTTACGGTAGGCACAATTCATCAGCAAATACTTGATAAATCGGTAATTAAAGCAATTGCAATTGATAAAACAGAAAATGGTAGCAGCGATTCTTATGCAAGAAACTTAGGTATAGAATTTGCTTATGTTGGAAAAGGCGGTAAACTAAACAATACTTTTAGAATTCACACTTCCCACACCGATGAAAATCTAAATGACAACCTGTATTATGGTTTTAGTGGAAACTTCAATACTCGTAGAATTAGAACGGGTTGGACCTTGGATGCGGTTGGTGAAAACTATATTACTGAGGTTGGCATCAATCCGAGACTTGAAAACTTTAATGCTGAAACTGGAGATGTGGTTCGCATTGGCTTCACCAAGTTCAATCCATTTTTTAGATACTTGTTTTATCCCGAAAATGAGAAAAGTATTTTTAACTGGCATGGAATAAGAACCTGGCATATAATTCACTGGAATAACAATCTAACTTTTAATGAAACAGAAAATAATTTGGCATATGATTTTAGATTCAAAAACACCTCATTTTTGACACTTGACATTAGATATCGCCAATTAAACTTGCCTCTTCCAACGAGTTTTCTAGGGGATTTCACACCCTTACCGATAGCAAATTACAATTTCACCCAATTTGGTCTAGAGTACGGAACAGACAACAGAAAGCTATTTACCAGTGACTTTAGGTCCAGTTATGGAGACTTTTTTAATGGCAATCGTTTGAATCTGTTAGCAAATGTAAATTTGCGGTTTCAACCATGGGGTAATTTTGGTGTTTCCTATAACTACAATAATGTTAAATTACCCGACAATTTTGGAAAAAGGGAAATTCATTTACTTCGATTCAATGGAAGTGTTAGTTTTTCAAACAATATGTTCCTTACCAACGTTACCCAATACAACACGCAAACCAACAACTTCGGTATTTTCACAAGATTTCAATGGCGTTATTTACCAATGTCAGATTTGTTCCTTATATACACCGAAAACTATATCACGACGGATAATTTCAGTCCAAGAAATAAGGGTTTAGTAGTAAAACTGACCTATTGGTTTTAGTTTTGTAAAACTTGTGAAGCTGGTCTGGGACACCTGTAAGTTCGTAAACTAAAAATCAAAAACTTTTAATATCCGATGATTTTTTGAGAATAATCTCAACATCCTCCTTCAAAAAGTTTGAACTCTGTCCTTTTAAGGTCACATCAAGCGCAAAACCTGCAATGCAATTGCAGGTTTTTGTTATTTAGAGCAGCAGTTTTCGGATGGTCTTCTAATAGGTAAAGATGAATGAGTTCCCGGAAATTATCCAACTTTAAGGACATAATCCATAAACTTGTTGATAAGTGTTAAAAAGTTTGTTTGCCTCATAGTCAATATCCCCTGACATTAGAGGTATGAAAGCAGTAATTTCTATAGTCTTTTTACTATTTACGGTTCTGACATTCTCTCAAGACCTAGGCAAAAAGCGTATTGATAAAATAAACAAATCAATTGTCAAAATCTTTGTAGAGAATCAGCGTATGGGAACTGGTTTTGTTGTTAGGGAAGACGGATGGATTGCTACATGCCACCATGTCATTTATCCTGCATTCGTATGGGACAGCAATAAAAGATTCCTAAAACTTAATAGAATCTACGCTGAATTCAGTGATGGAGAAAAGGTTGAAATTGAGCTGTTCAAACCGTTATATAGTAATGTTAAAGGTTTTGATGCTGCCAGGGCTTTTGATTCAGCTATTCTAAGAATGAAAACGGTTCCAAAGTTTGAATATATGCCTATGCTCTTAGGAAATTGGTCTGATTTAAGAGAAGGCGATGAAGTGTATGTAGTTGGTTTTCCAGCGAAAATTAAGCATAGGTTCATTTCTAGAGGTACTGTATCCACCAAATTCGTTGAAAATTTACGGTTGCGCGATAAGGAATACTCTCGAGATGCTGCATGGTCAGACTTCACTGGGAATAAAGGTAATTCAGGTGGTCCGGTAATCAAACTTGGCAGAAATCATAAAAAAGATAAAGTGATAGGAATGGTTTCATTTATCCTAGCACCAAATGGTAATGAAGCTGGAAGAGTTTACACCCGAGTTCAGGAATATGAAAAAAAAGCTAGACAGCAGAAAGTTCCAATTAATGGGGAGCTACAACTGGTTCTTGATGCAATTGAAATTTTAGCGGAATCCGCTGCCTTTAATTCAGTAGGAGTAAGTGGGGTTCTATCTATCGATTATATTGACGGACTACTACCACTGACGAATCTCGAATGACTTCGGAGTCTGTTATTATCGAGTTGTCTACTTTATATAGATCTTTGTTTAAATGCGAAGCAACGTTGCTAGGGGGCACTTTTTGAGTTGTTGAGCAGGATATTGAACACAAAAAGAGAACTGACAAACAAATTAAGGCGATTTTTTTCATGGTTCAAACGTTGCTTAGTCCATGCTAATATAATTGCATTGTCTATAATCTACTATATTTTGTTGTGATTTTCGGTTAAAGGGATGTAAAAAGCTCCAGCTAGGACTTAATTCTCATACCAATAAATCCAATATCTCCTCTTGGTTTAAATCAAGCGCTTTGGTAATTCGAAGGAAAGTGACCACGCTAGTACTAATTTCACCATTTTCCAATCTACTGATTTGGGTACGGCTAATATTGGATTGCAAAGCCAGTTTCAGTTGCGAAAGCCCAGCTTTGTCGCGATGTGCTTTAAGCTTTAACCCTAGTCTTTTCTTAAAGGCGTTTTCTTCGGCTTCAAGCACCTTTTCTGAAAGTTGGGTTTTGGAGGATTTCATGAATCAACATTCTCCGAAAAATCAAAAAGGTCTTTCACCTCAAGCTGCAAGGCTTGAGCGATTAAATTCAGGTTGGTAACGGAAGTGCTGATTTCACCTCTTTCGATGCGTCCAATTTGATTTTTGGACATTTTAGCATCGATTTCCAAAGCGGCTTGGGAAAGATTTGCCCTTTCACGCAGCATTCGCAGTCGCTCACCGAACAACCTTAGGAACGCTTTATCCTCTTCTGTA
>JBCBCD010000352.1:0-500 GCA_038530915.1 Bacteroidota bacterium | reverse complement strand
ACCACATGTATGTGTTAAACTAAAATATTTGACTATCTTCATGCCAGTTTACAGCATATCCCCAAAAACCTTAAACGGATATGTTATGACGTGTACCAGCCTACTTCTGCAAATTGAATCCTTTCTAGAATGCCCTAAAACCAAACGTCTCGAGCTGCAATTCGCCCATTTGGATGTTTTGGTGTTTAGTCAAGGCAATTTTTTGAAACCCATCGCTTACACAAATTGTTCGGTATCGCTTTTTAAAACCCAACAACCCCATCGCCTACGCATGCGCGTGAAGCATAATTTGATGTTTTCGTTTTCCTTTGTGTTTACTTCGCCGGGCAATACGCGAACGCTTCAAATGCCCAAACAGCTTAAAAATGGGTTTTTGAAATTCTATCCCAAACAGCTGTTGTTCTATTTCACGCTAGCCGATGCGCTAGAACATGAGGTGCAGTTGGTGTATTTGTATGGGAGGTAAGCATTAGGTCTTGCCAGTCAAAATCTATTCTTAC
>JBCBCD010000351.1:0-6949 GCA_038530915.1 Bacteroidota bacterium | reverse complement strand
TACTTCACTCAATTGTTGTATTCCTTTCTTTACAATGGGCAAGGTGAAGTGTGAATCTTCAAAAGTATCACCATGCCCCGGAAAATGTTTGGCACAAGCCATTACGCCATGATCCTGCATGCCATTCATATAGGCTAAGGCTTTTTCGGCTACTTTATACTTATCATCGCCAAAAGATCTAAAGCCAATAACAGGATTTTGTGGATTGGAATTAATGTCCACTACAGGTGCAAAATTCACATGTATGCCCAACAGTTTGCATTGACGGGCGATTTCTGCTCCCATATCATAGATCAACTGATTGTCCTGAATAGCCCCTAAAGCCAACAAATAAGGAAAAGAAGGGCTGTTATCCAATCTCATACCCAAGCCCCATTCTGCATCTATGGATATCATCAGTGGTAAATCAGCAACTGCTTGTAAGCGTTGTGTCATGTCCAGCTGAAGCTCTGGGGTACCTTGAAAAAAAATAATACCACCTATTTTATAGTCTTCTACTTGCTTTAACAAGTATTCCAAATGTCGACTTCCTCTATTTGACCAGGCAGGAATATGAATCAACTGTGCAATCTTCTCCTCCAGACTCAACTTTTTTAGCTGATTAGCGATCCATTGTTCTTTATTTTCCATCTCTTTCTTTTTTAGCAAAATCAGGTCTGATTTTTATGAAATAAGCTGCCACAAAACCCGGTAAAGCAGCAAAAACTACCCATATAAAGAAGTTGAAATATCCTACAGATTCCTGAAGCCAGCCACTAAACATTCCCGGTAGCATCATTCCCAAAGCCATAAATGCTGTTGCAATAGAAAAATGCGCCGTCTTGTAATTTCCTTCAGCCAGATATATCATAAACAACATGTAGGCCGTAAAGCCAAAACCATAGCCTAATTGCTCGAGAGCTACTGCACCACTAATGACATATACATTTTCCGGTTGAAAAAAAGCCAATAATGCATACAAAATATTGGGAACATTCAAAGCCAACATCATCCACCACAACCAATATTTCAAACCTTGTCGGGAAGCTAGTATACCGCCAATAATCCCTCCAAGTGTTAAAAACAAAACCCCTATTGTGCCATAAATAAATCCAATTTGTTGGGTGCTTAAATTCAAACCACCCTTTGCACTTTCATCCAGTAAAAACAGAGAAGCGATCTTCACCAACTGTGCTTCCCCAAGGCGATACAATAATAAAAATGCAATAGCAGGAACGATATTGGGCTTCCTAAAAAAGCTAATGAAAGGCACCAATAACTGTTGTAGAGAAAAGACTTCGTCTGAATCCTTTTCCTTTTCAGGGTCCGGGAGCATAAAATAATGATATACCGCAGCGATTAGAAGTAGTACGGAAAGGCTTCCAAAGGTAAATACCCAGGCATAGGTAATCCTTTGATCAGGAGCCATATTCAACTTTTCTTCTAAGGTACCTGCCAAAATGACTACTAACCCCTGTCCTGTTATCATGGCAATGCGATAAAAAGTACTTCTAATACCTACAAAAAATGCTTGTTGGCTTTCAGAAAGTCCCAACATGTAAAAGCCATCCGATGCAATATCATTCGTAGCCGAACAAAATGCCATCAACCAGAAAAAGGCAAGACTGTATTGAAAGAAATTATCCATAGGTAAGGTAAAAGCGATACCCGCAAAAGCACCTCCCAATAGTAGTTGCATACTGTAAATCCAAAAACGCTTGGTCTTTAGTACATCGACAATCGGACTCCATAATGGTTTGATAATCCATGGTAAATACAACCAGCTGGTATATAGAGCGATATCTGTATTGTTGATGCCTAAACGCTTGTACATGATAACAGCTATGGTCATAACCGCTACGTAAGGTATTCCTTCAATAAAGTAAAGCGATGGAATCCAAGTCCAGGGTGATTGCTTATTTGCTCCTTTACTCATCATTTTGCGTTTTCTGCTTAAGTAAAGATTTATATATGCCGGGGTTTGAACCTTCAATTAGTATAGCTCCAACCGTCTTGGTATAAAAATCTGCGGGGCCTACACCTCCAATAATGCCGTATGCATAACCCATCATTTTTAATGCCTGAAGACTTTCAAACAATAAAACTTTTCCAAGGCCATTGCCTCTGTAATCGGGTAATACTCCTGTAGGACCAAAAAAAGCCTTACTAGTCGTTTCAAAACAAGCAAAACCTACTACCTGCCCCTTATAGAGAGCAAGGACAGCATTTGCAGGAACTGTCGATAAAGCAACTTCCATTTCTGATGCCCAGTATTGACTGAAATGCTTTCTTACCCATTCACTCAATAGCTTTTTTTCAGGAGCTATTGGGCGTTTAAAAACAAAACCCTCTTGTTCCAACTTAGCTTTCAAGGAAGCATAAGGAGGAAGGTCATACAAGCGAACTAACATGTCTTGCATGGCAATATTTTTATGTAGAATGGAAAATTTTGGACTTGTTAACTTTGGTTTTCGGTTGATTTATGATGTTCTAATGCCTTTCGCACACTACCATATTCCAAAAGTATATTTTTAGCTTGCTCATAGGAAAGACTTAGTGTATGCATTAACATCTTTGTACCTCTGTCTACCAACTTGTTATTGCTCAACTGCATATCTACCATCTTATTGTCCAATACACGTCCTAAGCCTATCATCACAGAAGTACTGATCATATTAAGCACCATTTTCTGTGCCGTACCTGCTTTCATGCGAGTACTACCTGTAACAAATTCTGGTCCTACTACCACTTCAATGGGATAATCAGCATATTGAATAAGCGGAGCCCCAGGATTTGAAGTAATACAGGCGGTCAATATTCCATGTTCCTGACAGGTTTTAAGCCCATGTACTACATAGGGGGTGGTTCCTGAAGCTGCTATACCAATAACTATATCCTGAGGATTGACATAATATTGATTTAAGTCCTCCCAAGCTTGAATATGGCTATCTTCAGCAAACTCCACTGCTTTTCTTATTGCACCATCTCCACCTGCAATTATGCCAATTACCCAATCATCAGGAACACCAAATGTAGGTGGACACTCCGAGGCATCTAGTATACCTAGTCTACCGCTCGTACCTGCCCCAATATAAAAAAGCCTTCCCCCCTCTTTCATTTTAGCCACTATCGACTTTATAAGTGGTGTAATTTGAGGGATCGCTTTTTCTACAGATTGAGCTACGGTTTGATCTTCTTGATTAATGTGAGAAAGTAATTCTTCCACTTCCATTTTGTCAAGATTGCGGTATTTCGAAGTTTGCTCAGTTACCTTATCCATAATATTGCAAGAATTGAATAAATTTGCAAGTTAATGCTGCTTTTATTGCAATAATAAACAAAAAAAATGAAAGAAAAGAGTCATGAAGGCCTGACTTACAAAATTTCTATACCTGCATTCCAATAAGGCTGAAGGATATTAGTAGAAGGCTCCAGTTCTGTTATCAGATAATTGATATCATTAAGAGAGGCGACTCTTATTTTTTGTTTACTGTCTAATTTATCAGAAATAGTGAGTATAGCCACTTTCTCGGAAACTTCAATCATCGCTTTTTTTACATCTACTACTTCCCAATCAGAATCCGTCAATCCTACTCTCGAATCAATGCTATTTGTTCCCATCAAACACAAGTCGGGTCTGATGTCCCTTAATGTACTCACAACTTCACCTCCAGTGCTTATTTTTGAATTTTTAGAAACCCTACCACCTATTAAAATGGTCTCACTATTAGGATGCTCTGCTAATTGCAAAGCAAGCATTAAACTAGGGGTATAAAAGGTAAGTTGGAGATCCGGAGGAAGTATACGAGCCAGCTCTAAGGTAGTAGTACCACCACTCACTAATACCAACATGCCATCGGATAGTAAAGGAATGGTTTTTCTCGCTATGGTAGTTTTTTCCTCGTATTTATAAATTTCTGCTCCCTTGTAAGAGTTGACCTGAAAAGATTTTGACAAAGCACCACCACGTACTTTTATTAACTTATCTTCATCAGCTAATTCTTGCAAATCTCTCCTAATCGTATCTTCAGATACATCTAATTGCTTGCTTAGATCTGTGTGTAATACCTTATTTCGCAAATTTACTTCTCTAAGGATGAGTGCCTGTCTTTCTTTTTTCAACATTTTGCAAGAAATTCTTTCTGTTCAAACAAGACTTAAAGATAATGGAAGTTTAGGGGTTTAGAGGTTTAAGGATTCAAAAAATTAACATTTAAACACAAATACGTAAACCCTTTTAAGGAGAAAAGTCTTTTGGTATCTCTACCCTATTCTCTTTGCCCTCATTGTGAAAAGCGTCAAAACCAGTAACTACATAGGTGTATTCTTTTCCATCTTCAATGGAATCATCAAAAAACTGTCCCTTTTTAGGATGATACGGACTGATGTACAAAATGTTTTCAGAAGCATTCAAGTCTATTTTTTCTTCCTTCGCAAATCGATACACAACGTAATACAATACTTCTTTTTTCAAATTGGATGCCCAACGCAGCAACATTCCATCCTTCCTCTTTGAAGCTCGTAAGTTGTTGATTTCAATAAGTGAAGTAGTTGATTTATTGGTGTAAGCAGGAAGAATAGCCGGTGATTGATACCATAATGTTTTTAAGGAGTCAGAAAAGCTCAAAGGATTGGCCAATAAGGACTTTGCACTGAAATAAACGCTCCCTTTAAGCTTGGGGAGTGATCGGTTCAATTGTATCTGTCGTGGCATTTCATTAGGGTCATTCCACTCTTCTGCCTGGTGTGCTCCTATGCGATAAGCTCCATGTCCAATGTAAATATTGGTATTGTAATGATTGTCATTCCACCATTCTGACAATATCTTATGATCTGCCAAATCAAAACCAATGTGCCAATAAATTTGAGGGATCAAATAATCTACCCAACCTTCTTTCATCCATTTTAATACATCGGCATAGAGGTCATCATAAGTAGTTTGTCCGGCTTTTGTTGCAGATCCATTCTTGGGGTCCATCGATTGATTGCGCCAGACGCCAAAAGGGCTGACACCAAATTTCACCTTAGGAGCTTTATCATTTAAAAGATGATGGATTCCTGCAATTAACTCATTCACATTATTTCTTCGCCAGTCATCAATATTATCAAATCCATTTCCAAGATTTTGAAAATCAAGACTATCCGGAAAGCTCTCACCTTTGATCTTATATGGATAAAAATAATCATCAAAATGTATCCCGTCTACTTCGTACCTGGAAACAAGATCTTCAATAACCGTATTGATATGACTTCTAACCTCAGGCAAAGCTGGTTTATAATAATATTTAGTCCCATACTTTAGAAACCATTCAGGATGCACTTTCAGTGGATGCTTTTCATCCAGTAGGTTGAGTTTCAAATCAAAAGTAGCTCGATAAGGATTGAGCCAGGCATGAAATTCCATGCTGCGCTTATGCGCTTCTTTAATCATGAATTTTAGTGGGTCGTAATAAGGATCGGGAGCTTTACCTTGCTTACCAGAAAGATAAGCAGACCAAGGCTCAAGTTTTGAGGGATATAGCGCATCTGATACTGGTCTTACCTGCACAAATAGCGCATTGATCCCCATCTGTTGTAAACTGTCCAAGAGTTCTATCCAGTATTTTTTTTGGTCTTTAGCATTGTACATGCCAGTAGGAGGAAAATCAATATTTACAACAGATGCAATCCATACACCCCTCATCTCTCTTTTGGGCGAAAAATCTTGTGCGAAGCAGTGCATGTAAAAAAACATCAGAAGGCAAATTGATAATACAGATTTCATAAATAAAGAGATTGACTATTCAGATTCTAATAATTTGACCAAGTCTGCTTCCATTCTATTGTAGCAGTAATTTGACTGAAATTATGACAAATAAGCAATTAATAGCATAAAATTGCAATAAATTGCAATATTTATAGCATCAATTGAATAATTTTTCTTTATTTTACAATCAATCATCTCAAAACTTGCAAAAAAACCATTATGATTTCCACTAAGGCAGTAATCAAATCTTACAAAAATCCTGAACGTATTCCGACTCAGATTTTTGAAAATTCAGTAGATGCTTCACGTTATGTGGCACAGCAAATAGCTGAATTAATCAACGAGAAAGCCAACAAAGGAGAAAATTGTATCATTGGTCTTGCAACTGGCTCTACACCTACTAGTGTGTATAAGGAGTTGGTTAGAATGCACAAAGAAGAAGGTTTAAGCTTCAGAAATGTAATAACGTTTAACCTGGATGAGTATTATCCTATGCATCCGGAAGAATTACAGAGCTATGTAAGGTTTATGAAAGAAAACCTTTTCGATCATATAGATATCCTGGATATCAACATACACATACCTGATGGAACCATTCCAAGGGAACAAGTAGAAGCTTATTGCGACGCTTACGAAAAGAAAATCGAACAATTAGGTGGTTTAGACTTGCAAGTACTTGGTATTGGACGTACTGGTCATATTGGTTTCAATGAACCGGGATCAGGTATCGAATCACTCACCAGGCTGATTACTTTGGATAGTATTACCATTAAAGATGCTGCCAGTGGATTTTTTGGTGAAGAGAATGTCCCCAGAAAAGCCATCACCATGGGAATTGGCACTATCATGGCAGCTAAAAAGATCATTCTGATGGCATGGGGAGAAGGTAAGTCATCCATCATTAAAAAAACATTGGAAGGCGAAATTACGGACTCGGTTCCGGCAACCTATTTGCAACGCCATGAAAATACGCATGTCATTTTAGATGAAGCTTCTGCTTCTCATTTGACTCGTCGCAAATCGCCCTGGTTACTAGAAAGAGTCAACTGGAACGATACTGAAATGATCAGAAAGGCAGTCATCTGGTTGAGTATGAAATTGGAGAAGCCTATTCTGAAACTGACAAACAGAGACTATAGCGACAATGGCATGATCGATTTAATCACTGAGTATGTTGCAGGTGATTAAATATCCTAATGTTGATATTATAAGCCGAGTCATACT
>JBCBCD010000350.1:0-6954 GCA_038530915.1 Bacteroidota bacterium | reverse complement strand
CGAAGTAATGTATGAAGTGGGTTTTAACTCTAAATCTTCTTTCAACACATTATTTAAGAAGAATACCGGGATGACTCCATCTGAGTACAGAAAAAAGCCCCCATTCAAATAGTATTAATTCCTGCTTACCTAAATACGAACGGATTTTTTAGGTTCGATATCGTGTATGCGAACGACTTTTTCCACCAAACCCTACAGTTTTGAGGCATTCAATCACAAAACTGTTGTTATGAAATTATTTTCTCTTTTAGGAACATTCCTATTTGTTATACAATTTTCTTTTGCACAAGTCCACATTACCGGAAAAGTCAAAACATCCAATGAGTGGATAGAACTCTGGTCTTTTAGTGAAAAAAAGATGGGCTATGTTTTGGAGAAAAAGGTGAAGTTGAAAAATGATCGTCTTTTTTCATTCAAGCTTTCTACTAAGGTTCCCAATATGTATCAACTCAGGTTGGAAGATGAAAGTAAAATTAGGCTTTCCACCAATTCTCAATCCAAGATCGAAGTAAATATCCAAGAGGATGAAGTAAGCATTAAAGGATCACCGGAAAGTATAAAAATGATCAGCTTTAGCCAAGAAATAGAAGCCTTGCAAAACCACCATTTTGGCTCACTCAAAAAACAATTGGACAAAGCTATGGCCAAGAACGATCAAGAACTAGCTGAACAGTTAATGAAAAAAGCCAATGCAGGCATCCCAAACTTTGTAAAAGACTTGAGAGCAGCTATTACCTCATTTGGAAATACTCCGGCAAAATATTATGCCATTCAATTCTCTGATTTCAACAAAGAACAAGGTTTCATCACTGAACAGCTAAAAACATTTGAAGAGCATCTTCCTGAAAGTCCGGTAACCAAAGCTTTGAAAATACAATTGGAGCAATCAAGTGCAACAGCTATGGGGAAAACCCCTCCTCCATTTGAAACAAAGGATGTGAATGGACAATCCATCTCCTTGAATCAATTTAAAGGTAAGGTGGTTTTGATTGACTTTTGGGCCAGTTGGTGTAGAGCCTGTAGAGTTGAAAACCCAAAATTTCAGGCCTTATTTCAAGAGTACAATAGTCAGCAGTTTGAGATCATTAGCATTTCCAGTGATGAAACCAAAGCAATCTGGAATAAAGCAGTTGAAAAAGATGGTGTGAAAAAATGGAATCATATACTGGATTCTGAAGAAAAGCTCTTTGAGTTGTATAGTATCAGTTCATTACCACAAAATGTAGTACTTGGTAAGGATGGTGTGATTATCGGGAAAAATATAGATGCTAAGGCTTTAAAAAAGTTGTTAGAAGCACATCTGTAAAAATTTATGGTTTCGGATGTATTGAATTAGATATAGGGATGATTAGACCAACATATTTCTCATTTTTATGATAATGTTTCAAGTGACTGTTTTTGCCTATGGGTTCGATAGTCAAGAATATATTGTTGGGGTTCATTTTACTCAAAAAGCTTTACTTGTTGGGTAAAATGAATCCTAACAGAAACACCTTAGGTGACTCAGAATAGCTTGTCCGTAGGCAGTAATGAGTTATGAGTCATCTCTTCAAAAAAATCAAAATGAGAAACTCCCTACTAATTATCATACTTCTCTTTTCTAAACTTTGCCTTGCTCAAGAAATCACTATTAATGGACAAGTGGTCGAACAAAACGAGAATCAACCTATTGAATATGCCACTTTGACTGTAAATGCAGTTAGTGATTCCAGCTTAATTACAGGTACAGTTACAGACTTGGATGGCAAATTTGAATTGTCCTTCTCCCCTACTCAGGATTTTTATGTATCCATCCAATTTTTGGGTTATGAAACTTACTATTCTAAAACTTTAGACCAAAATATATCCCACCAATTGGGTACGATCACGCTAGCTTTAAATAATACTACACTTACTTCAATAGAAGTTACTGGCAGAGCCATTACTTCTGTACATAAAATTGATAAGCAGGTTTTTGATGCTTCACAATTTAAAAATGCAAAGGGAGGAAATGCTACCGATGCACTTCGCAACCTTCCGTCTGTCAGTATCAATTCATTTGGTGAAATATCAGTCCGAGGTGCCAGTGGGTTTCTGGTAATGATTAATGGAAAGCCAGTCCAAGGAGATCCACTAACGATTTTACAGCAATTACCAGCCAATGCCATTGATGATATTGAAGTGGTCACAGCACCTTCTGCCAAATATGATCCAGATGGTAAAGCGGGCATCATCAACATCAAAACCCGGCAAGCCATTACAGACGGACAATACATTATTGCCAATATTATGGGTGGCTTGCCCAGTATTGAAGATTATGACAATCAAAGAAACGCTACTCGTTTTGGAGCAGATTTTACTTATAACTATCAAAATGATAAGTGGTCATATTCTTTAGGCTTTGATTTCAGACGATACGATATTTCCGGTCGTAGAGAAGGTTATGTCAATACCTATTTGGACGAAGTACTAACTGAATTTCCATCAGATGGTGAGCGCAGTTTTGATGAATTGAATTATTCGGCTCGTGCCGCCGTCAGCTTCTCTCCTTCTTCCAACCAAATCATCAATGCAGGTTTTTATGCTGGCAATCGTTCCAAGGACCGAACGGCTGATATCTTGTATTTAAACCAACAAAGAAGCTTCATTCCTAGCGATCAATTTACTAGTCCGAGGCAGTATTTTGACTTGTATCAACAAAATGGAACTGTTTTTACCGATGCTCCTGTCTTAAATCAGCTGACCTATTTTAATTCGAATTTGAGGGTACGAAAAGGAGACTTCAGAATAGCTACTATCGATTACACCAATACTTTTAAAGATAATTCTCAGCTAAGCCTTTCCGCACTTTATGAAAGAACCGTACTGGGTGGACCTACGGAAAACTCCAACGAGGCATTTCCTAATACAGAAAATATCTTGCAACTTCAATTCAATGACAACGACAATCCTTTGGATGGATATCGTTTCCAGGTGGATTATTCCAGAGATTTAGGCACAGCCAAACTCGAAAGTGGTTATCAATACAGATATTTGAGGCATCCTGGTGATTTCATTTATCTAGATAGGGATTTGGTGAATAATGTATGGATAGAAAACCCCTTGTTTACCAACAGAATAGAACTAAGCAGAGCGATTCATTCCCTCTACTCACAAATATCAGGCAATCAAAACAAGTTCCAATATATAGTAGGTTTGCGCCTGGAAAACTTTGATCGTGAGGTGGATATAGCCAGTCCGGATTCCACCTTTTTGCTCAACCGCTGGAATCTCTTTCCTTCTGTAAACCTGGCTTATCAATTGGGTGAAGGACTGCAACTGAAAGCAGCTTATAGCCGACGCATAGAACGCACTACTACCTTCAAAATGACACCTTTCCCGGAAAGAGAACATTCTGAGACTTTAGAGCAAGGAGATGCAGAGCTACTCCCGGAATACATCGATTTGGTAGAAATTGGCGTAGTCAAAAGCTGGGGAGATCATTCCATTTTCGCTACGGCTTATTTTCGCAATGTGGATAATGTGATTAACCGAGTAAATACTGTTTTCAACGACACCATCCTCAATAGAATTTACACTAATGCCGGGACTGCACAAGCCATAGGAATGGAAATAGGCACTACTTTTTTCCCTACCAAAAAATGGCGCGTTTACCTGGGTGGAAACATTTACAATTACAGCATAGAAGGACAATTGTTTGGCGATGAAATCAATACTTCTAATACCATTTATTCCATTAATGCCAATACAACCTACGAGTTCTCAAGCACCTTCAATGCCCAATTGGCATTCAATTATTTATCAGAACGCGTAACTGCACAAGGAAGAGATTCAGAGTTCTATAATCCTGCGCTGACCTTAACTAAGACTTTTTGGGATAAAAAAGTCAGTGTAGCTTTGCAATGGATCAATATCGATATGGGTCTCTGGAATGCCAATGAGCAGCGCATTACGACTGAACGCTCCAATTTTTTCACTACTACCAACTATGTATATGAAGTAGATATTATTCAACTCAACCTGACTTATCAACTCAATCAGCCTTTGAAAAAAGTGAAGGTCCCTGAGAGCGAGTTTGGTAAGAAGGAGTTCTAGGTTTATGATCTAGTTGTTTTTGAATGAAATCGGCAGAATTGTTTTCCAAATATTGTTTTGCTGATTTATAACCAGCTTTGACTGCTTCATCCAATTTTTTCCATTCCAACAGGCCAATGTGTTCTACTTCAGGCAGAAGAAGAACATCGGACTTCATATGCACGATGGTATCGTTGTAAGTACTTGCTAAAAGTACAGAACGAACAAAGACCTGCAGGATACCTGGCAAATCATTATTTCTCTTTTTAAATCCCAATAGTCGCCTGCCAATAAATCTTCTTGCAGAAGGGAATTTTTTTTCCTCTGTATACAACTCGCTGTAATCCCCTACACTAATTGAAATCAAGTATCGGCAATTGTTGTCCAATAGAAGATCACCTGGCAGATTATTCACTAAGCCTCCATCAACATAAAATCTTCCGTCAATAATTGCAGGAGGAAAAACACCAGGAATGGCAGAAGAAGCAGATATGGCTTCCCAAAGGCTACCTTCATCATGGACCATCATTTTGTGGCTGGATAGATCACAAGAGACACACAGATAATTGAGCCACAAATCTTCTATTTGGTAATCAAAATACGATTCAAGGGTTTTGTCTTTGTTTTTACCCCGTAGAAAAGCAAAAATAGGAAAAGTGATGTCTTTAGTAATGCCCCCCTTTACAAGTGCATTCTGCATTTTTTGATTGACTTCTTCCCAAGACCAATCCAATGCAAAACAAGCTGCTACTATCGCTCCCATACTGGTACCTGATACATAATCTACTTCAAGTCCATATTCCTGAAATGCTTTTAACACCCCTGCCTGAGACAAAGCTTTGGCACCACCACCACCACAAGCAAGTCCAACAACATTTTCAGTGACAAACCTTGCCAAGCGAGCGATATCCTTATCATAATCCAAGCGGATGTGTAAGTGCATACTTGGATTAATATGATCCAGCCATTTCTTAGTATTTGTGGGTAGTTGGGAGCTATCTCTATGTAAAAGCACTAAATTGTAATCGACCTCAGGGTGATTCGCTCTTCTCGATCTGATGTAATCGAACACTTTGCCTTCTGGCAAATCTTGACTGGGATCCACAAATAAATAGACCACATCAGCTTGACGGACACATTTTTCATACCAATAAGAGAGCGGCAATGGACTCACATACAATGAATATTCATCTTTCAAGTCGATTTCGGCCAACCATTCATTGAGTTTTAGCCTGGAATCGGGTCGTTCCAAGACATCAAAAGGAATTTCCAGCTCTTCTTTAATGACATCAGGATCAATCAAGTGTGTACCTGAATACTTGTTAGCTATATTGAGCAAACGAGGCATCAACTCATCAAATTCTGGTATAGAATGTAAGGGGAGCAAAGCGACATTGGGTTTTACTCGATTTTGTTGTTTGGCATTGGCATAAAAAAGACGTTTTACCAATAATTTGGAGAATTGTTTTAAAACTTGAGGCCTGAACTCACAGAGGTGATCAAAATCCTCTTTCAGTATTTTCACCAGTACAGAATCCCTACTTGCTTTTACTGATGCAGAGCGCGTAGAATCTGTTAACAAGGCAACTTCGCCAACCGATTCTCCCTGAAGGATAGAGCCTAAATAATTGTACCCTCCATCACTGTCAATGGTGTATATGCTTAAACAGCCACCCAGTAAGATATATAGGCAATCCGCTACTTCTCCCTCATTAATTAGAACTTCACCTGCTCGCAAATCTATCCATTCCAAACTATCGATTAGTTCTTTACGTGTGTGTAGAGGTAAAATCCCAAAACAGTTTTCCAGGTATTTGTGTAAAACAGGGAGGTAGATGTTAGCGTGCATATTGAGTAGTAGTAGTAGATTCGTTCTAAATATAAAAAAGAAAATGCACTTAAGTAAGAGGAATTTATTATTAGAACTTCCAATGTCTTTTATTTGTGTAGAGTGTAGGGTGTAGTGTTTAGAGGGCCTTTACATACTACCCCTTACACTGGAGTTGCTAGTTATGAGCAAAGTCAAGCTCTATTATTTAATTTTATCCTGTTAACTACTTACTCGATTTACACACTTTTAAACCAAAAGAATGAAAACAATTCTTCCCATCATTTTGGGCATTTTAATGATCTTAGGTGCTGTTACACACATAGCAAATCCTGAATTCTATGCTAAAATGGTCCCTGACTTTATTCCTCTTGGAGTAGCTAATATTTTGGCAGCAATAGTTGAGGTTGTGGTTGGTGTACTTCTCTTAATACCTAAATATCGATACTGGGGTGGTTTGTCATTTCTATTGTTAATGCTTGCATTTTTGCCTTTACACGTTTGGGATTTTTTCAAAGAAAGTCCAGCTGTCGGAGCACCACCAGCACCAGCTATTCGGTTGGTCTTTCAATTTTTGTTGATTTATGCCGGGTGGTGGATTTATAAAAAGACAGATTAAGCTGTTACTTTTTGCTAACAAGTAGGACTATAAGGCAGACAAAATTTTGAAGAAGATGATACAAAAGAAACAACAAGCCTTTATGAAAGCCTATGAAGCCTGCCATGAAGCTTTTTTGCGGTATTGTTCAGCAATTAGTTTTGGGAAAATGGATACTGAAGATTTAGTACAGGACGTATTGTACTCTGCTTTCCGAAACTTTGACAAGCTAAGAGACAAAGATCATTTACTCCATTATTTAATTAAAGCAGCAAGGAATAGATCCATAAGTAACCTTAGAGTAAGAAGCAGACAAGTTGAGCTAACAGAATCCCATGCCAATCGATTGGCTGCTAAAGGTGTGGATTCAGCTACTCTAGTAGACATTCAGTTGCTTTATTCAACATTACAATCTTTACCAGAAAAGCAATCTACTGCCTTGATCTTATTTGAGATCAATGGATTTTCTATGAAA